>JAZSLY010000189.1:0-8956 GCA_045535585.1 Eubacteriales bacterium | reverse complement strand
AACTTTTATTAATCTTCTGGGCGAAGATGCAACGTCGGAGCTTCGTGAGGAATATTCACTTGAAAAGCAGGTAAGCTCCGATACGCCACCGACATTTTTGTGGCATACCTTTGCCGATGAATTAGTACCTGTAGAAAACAGCCTTCTTTTTGCAAATGCATTAAGGGAAAATAATATACCATTTGAAATGCACATATATCCCCGGGGACGGCACGGGCTTGCCACAGGCGATAAGGAAACCTGTAGCGAGGACTGGTTTGTACCTAATGTGTCGGCATGGGTAAAAGCCTGCACAAGCTGGCTTGAAACAGCAATGGGAGAGCTGGAATATTATAAATGGTAAGACGGTTAAAAGCACGCCTCGGAGTCGGGACGTGCTTTTTGATTTATCCGGAAATTCGGTTAAATTCAACTCGGAGTGCCAAATTTTGGGACAGTCTCAAATTGTGAAAAATCACTTATTGAGACACGCCCTTTTTTAATTTAAATCCGTCTTTGCAGACGGAATAAATCAATCTTCGATTGATGATATCTGCTACGCAGATGAAATCGCCTGCGGCGAATTAAAGACGGATTTAATTTCATCGAAGCCGCAAGGCTTTGATTTCATCCAAGCTTGTTTGGATTTCATCGTGAACAAAGTGAACGATTTCATTATTGAAATATTCAAACTTCTATGATACAATTTCTGATGAAACGAGGTGTCGTGAATGGCAGAAAATAAGTTAGCAGATTTATCTACAGATTTTGCAGTCAAAATTATAAAACTCTGTGAAACGATAAAAGGTCGGCTTGATGATATACAAGGCTTACGCCTTGATTTTAAAAAAAGAGGAAATGTTTAGCGGAAAATCCGCTAAACACATATAAAGTTATTACAGAATATACAACTGTGCGAAACCACGAGGTTGAGCTCCCAGTATGCGAAGCAGACGCCGATTCCCGTACGGGTCACCAAACGAAACAAATCCGAACTATTTTCTCAACAGAGATGGTTCGGATTTGCCTTTTATTATTAATTTTTTAATTTTCTATACACCCATACAGTCGCCTTGCATACAATCATAGTTGCAAATGTAAATAGAAGATAATTTACTGTTGCAAACAATGCACTTTTTATATCTGAAGGAGTACTTAAGTGAGTTGCTATTGTATAAACAAAGGAAAAAATTATTGTATAAAGCAAAGGAACATATAATTTAAAACATTTCAGAATTATGCTTGATATAATACCGTGCAAAACGAATACGCAGGGTAAATATAAGTATTTAAGCCAAATGTCATAATCGTTTGTACCAATGCCCATTTGGTAATTCGGTATGTTTTCAAGGTAGAAAACAAATCCAAATAAAGCAAGAGAATAAATTATATAAATTATGATTCTTTTTTTATTTGCGTTTTTCTTTAACATTTAGCCCTCTCATCATATAAGTTGAAAATATTTACTGCTCTTTAATTAACGAATCGTAAAGGACAAATCCCTCGCAGACGTGGTTGTTTCCCCACGCATAGTTTGCAAATTTTTCACAGGGATAAAAAACAGTTTTTCCGTCCTCAAGATTTTTAATATAAAATCCGTCCTTACTCTCTTGTAGAGTGAATTCCCAGTTGAAATTAGTATACACAAGATATTTTAAGTCGGGAGATATTTTTGCATCAAAGGCATAATCCAAAAGAAAATTCAACTCTCCGGTCTCAAGATTATACATATACAGCTTTTGCTTTTCCTCGTTTGCTCTTTGAACGAGAACAACGTCCCCCACCTTGTCTATAACAACGGCATAACTGTTTTCATCGGAAGGAATTTCGTATGAAACCTCATCTTTTTGCCACATATTGGTTGAACTCACTTCGGTAATACCGCTCGGATTACCTTTATATGTATTGATAACCTCTCCATTTTCAATTATTTCAAATTTTTCCTGCCACATATGCGTAAACAGGTCATCTTGCTTCGGCAAACTTAACAAAGGGCACGTATTCTCCCCAAACAAATTCATCAAGCTCTGAAATGACCGGGACAACGTATTCTTCAACCTCAAATTCCTTGGGGAATGGTATATTCAGCGTATATTTTTGTGCCTCTTGTCGTATTTCTTCCTCTGTAATTTCAATCGTGTTCCATACCGCATCGGTTTTTTCTTGTTGCTTCATTTCGTAGGCATTAAATTCTTCTTGGGATACGGCTTCCCCTTCAATGAAGTAGGATATGTTTTCGTTGTCCACAGACTCACAATATGCTATATCGTTCATAGTATATGTAGCACCCGAAAAGGAAATTTTTCCTATTCCGTTATTCGCAACACCTGCCGAAGCAGAAAATGTTCCGTCGTTTTTAAGGCAGTAAAACTGTCTGTAATATAACAGATAGAAATATACCGTTTCATTTTCCTCGTGGAGAATTACAGAGCCGAACTCCTCATTTTTAAATAACGACAGCCACAAAACAATTTCCTTGCTTCCGTCACCATCCATATCGATAGAGGAATGTTTTATTACCGACAAATTGTCTTTTTTAAGCCATTCGCTAAAGAGCATCTCGTTTTCGTTATATATTATCGGCATATCCATAATTTCCGAAACTGATTTGCCATAAAGCGTTGTAGTAGGGGCGTACGCAAAAGCCGTTTCGTAGTTTTTGCCTGCATTATTCGGTGTCAACACTTCCTCAATTTCTTTATAATGAGCCGACGATATATAGATGTTCTCAAACATTTGTTTTACAATATTATTTGAGCTATTCACTCTAAAGGTTTCGATGTCGCCAATCTCTAATATAAACTCACACAGCACATTATTTTCTACATCATATAATAAGCAAACAAAACAATATTCAGATGTTTTATTATCTTGAATTGCGTATGTCATTAACGTATTGTTGTTACTATATAAAAAGTTTTCACAAAATAAAATAGTTGCGGAACTTTGGTAGTTTAGTATAATATAATCTGCTTGTGTTTGTATATTTTCTTCTGTACAATGATACATAGCCTTTAATTCAATACTATTTATTGAAGGGAAATCACCCAATGAAACAAACTCATAGTAATTTAATTTTTTATCTTGGATATCATCTGTAAGATACTGCGAATCAAGTATAATACTGTAGCTTTTAAGACCTTGTGAAATTGAAAATTCCAAACTCTTTTTTTCAGTAATTTCAGTTATATCTTCATCGATTATATTTTCATCAGTTTGGGGCTGAGGATTTTCATAATCAGGATTCTCCGCTTGTTCTTGAGTTAAAATGTTTGAAAGTAATAATACAATAACAACTGTAATAGGTATAACGGAAATCAAAATTGCTTTTTTTAGTGACATAAGTTCATACCTCTTAATTTTTCATAAGTTTTATCTCATTGCTTCTATAATATTCCAAATGTCCATATGTTGTTTGCTACTGCCGTTGGGTATTGCGCCGATTCTCCAAAGAGAAATTGAATTGATGCCAAACATACGGGCAACAGGTGTTTCTTCAATTTGCTCATCAGTGTTTTCCACTTCTCCATAAGCACAAAGACTCATATAAAGTGCCAGTAGAAGTAAAAATAATTTTTACCAAATGGATTCGTTTAACAGTATGACGAAAAAGGGTATAAATAGCCCATAAAGAAAAATATACCTATCAGTGCGATTATTAAGTTCGTTTGGCTCTATCATTGTATCACAGTTTTTGATTTTAGTAAATATATTTAGTCAAATTTATACAATTACCGTCCGGGAGAAAGAAAAATGACTTCCTTTACACAAGGGAGACTTTTCTTTATGTTGTTCATCTATGATTTGTCAATTTTTCTGACAAGCATTGCATTTGTAGACGCAAAGGTAAAATACGGAATACCTCTCTTGAAATAGGCAATATTCTGATATCTCCCTTTTTCATGACCCCCAAGCTTGCACTTGATAAAGTCACGAAAGTGTGCTATAATCAAAGAAGCAGGCATTATCGACGGAGGATATTTAAAATACAGAGGGTTTCCTGCACGATAACCGAAAACAAATTAAAGGAGCAGTTTATGACCAGAGAAGAATATTTGGAGGCAAAATTTCGTGAAAGGGCAGAGAGTACAACGGAGGCTAACAAGGCGTTCTATACAAATCCGTCAATAATGAGGGCTGACCCTTTCAAAATAGCAGACAATCTATATTACGTAGGTGACAAAAAGGTATGTATTCACCTTATCGACACGGGCGACGGGCTTATCCTTCTTGACTCGGGATATCTTGGGGCAACTCATCTGCTGGTGGATAGCATATGGCGTTCAGGCTTTGACCCCAAAAACGTGCGCTGGATAATCCACACTCACGGGCACAGCGACCATTTCGGTGCTTCGGAGGAATTCCGTATTATGTACGGAACAAAGCTTGCAATCAGCCGTGTGGATGCAAGGAAAATTGAATGGGGAAGCATTTCAAGTAAGTCCTTTCCCTACGCTAAGGTGCCTACCTTTGACCGCGAGATTGAGGACGGAGAGGTGTTTGAGCTTGGACGGGCAAAAATTCGTTGCGTTCTGACCCCCGGGCACACCGACGGCGTTTTAAGTCTCTTTTTCAACGTTACAGACAATGGGAAAACCTACCTTGCAGGTATGTTTGGCGGTGTTGGCACAAACGCCCTGACCCTGCCCTACCTTTGCCACAACCAAAGGATAGGTGATCCCGCAGAGGATATGCTCCGCTCAATAGAGAAAATATGGGATGAGCCCGTAGAGGTTCATCTTGGCAATCATCCTGCCAACAACGGCACTTTTGAAAAACGCAAGCTCCAGATAAAAGAGGGAGGCAACCCGTTTATAAACCCTGACAGCTGGCATAATTTCCTCTTGGACCTTAAAGCAAGGGTGAAGAACGTAATTGCGGAAAATGAAAAAGCAGAAAAAGAAATCAGCGAAATTATTAATACAATTTCCGAGTAAATAAAAAGGGGCTGTAAAAAACTCGTTAGAGTTTTTTCCTGCCACTTTTCGTATTGTTACTCAAATTAAAATTCAAGCTTCTTGTTGATGTAATCAACGACCTCACCGATGGGCACTCTTACCTGCTCCATAGTGTCTCTGTCACGAATGGTTACGCAACCATCGTTTTCGGTATCAAAGTCGTAGGTGATACAGAAGGGAGTACCAATCTCGTCTTCACGGCGGTAACGCTTACCGATAGAGCCTGACTCGTCAAAGTCAACCATAAAGTGACGCGAGAGCATTTCGTGAAGCTCGCCTGCCTTTTCGGAAAGCTTCTTTGAAAGAGGCAATACTGCCGCCTTGAAGGGTGCAAGGGCAGGGTGGAAATGCATTACCACACGGGTGTCACCCTCGCCGATTACCTCCTCGTCGTAGGCTTCAACAAGGAACGCCAAAGCAACGCGGTCTGCGCCGAGAGAGGGCTCTACTACGTAGGGCACGTACTTTTCGTTTGTTTCGGGGTCAAAGTATTCAAGAGACTGACCGCTGTGGTTCTGGTGCTGGGTCAGGTCGTAATCCGTTCTGTCGGCAATTCCCCAAAGCTCACCCCATCCGAATGGGAAGAGGTATTCGAAGTCGGTGGTTGCCTTTGAATAGAAGCTTAATTCCTCGGGAGAGTGGTCGCGAAGCTTCAAGTTTTCCTTCTTCATACCGAGGTTGTAGAGGAAGTTTGCACAGTAATCCTTCCAGAAAGCAAACCATTCAAGGTCTGTACCGGGCTTGCAGAAGAATTCAAGCTCCATCTGCTCAAACTCACGGGTACGGAAGGTAAAGTTACCGGGAGTGATTTCGTTTCTGAAGGACTTACCAATCTGCGCTACGCCGAAGGGAACCTTCTTACGTGAGGTGCGCTGGATATTTGCAAAGTTAACGAAGATACCCTGCGCAGTTTCGGGACGGAGATAAAGCTCTGCCTTAGCGTCCTCGGTTACACCCTGGAAGGTCTTGAACATAAGGTTGAATTTTCTGATGTCCGTGAAATTGTGTGCTCCGCACTCGGGGCAGGCAATATTGTTGTCCCTGATGTATTTCATCATCTCTTCGTTAGACCAGCCGTCTGCGTTAGAGCCGAGATGGTCCTCGATAAGCTTGTCCGCACGGTGTCTTGCCTTACACTCCTTGCAGTCCATAAGGGGATCGGAAAATCCGCCAACGTGACCAGATGCAACCCAGGTCTGAGGGTTCATAAGGATAGCACTGTCAAGACCCACGTTATACTTGGACTCCTGAACAAATTTCTTCCACCACGCACGCTTTACGTTATTTTTAAACTCAACGCCGAGAGGGCCGTAGTCCCATGTATTAGCAAGACCGCCGTAGATTTCAGAGCCACTGTAAATGAAACCGCGGTTTTTGCAAAGGGCAACGACTTTTTCCATTGTCTTTTCGCTATTGTTCATTTTCATCTTCCTTTTCTTGTTATTAGATTAACAATAATTGTACCAAATAAATTAAAAATAGTCAATAGATAAAGGCATTTTTTTGCAGTGATTGTGAAATACTATCAAAAAGCGGTATCCCCGCAGGCAAGGCTCGCCTTCTTTATCTATGCGAATATGACAAAGCTGGTAAAACGGCGAGGTTTATTTAATACAATATTTTCTAAGGTGAAAATACAAGGATTGGGAGCTACAATGAAAGTAACTTTACTTTTAAGCTTTTTCGGGCTTTTGTCGGGCTTTATTAACGGAATGCTTGGTACGGGTGGAGCTATTCCCCTGATTTTGCTGTTTACCTTTCTTTCGTTTGAAGCGCCGAATGCCTTTGCCACAGCCAACCTTGTGGCAATGGTGCTTTCTTTTTGCAGTCTTTTTCTGTACCTCAGGCTCGGCACTCTGGAGGGTGGCTTTTTAAGTGATTTCTTCAGGACTGATTTCCTGCCTGCAATACTTGGCGGTGCGCTTGGCGGAATTCTTTTAAGCCGTGTGTCGCCCAAGCTTTTGAAGGGCGTTTTTTGTCTCGTCAGCATTATCGGCGGAATGGGAGTGATTTTCAGGTGAGCTTTATTCTGGGCGCTTTGTGCGGAATGGGTGTGGGCTCGGGCGGATTTTATATTCTCTATCTCACCCTTTTGCGCGATATTCCGCAAAGCACGGCGCAGGGCTTGAATTTTGCCTTTTTCATTACCGCCTCCCTCAGCGCCGCCGTAATAAATCTGTATAAAAAGAGGATTTCCTTTTATCCTCTCCTTTTCGTGCTTCCCACGGGACTTCTCGGCACTCTGGCAGGCGCTCTTCTCACAAAGCGCCTCTCGCCCCGTGCTCTTTCGGTAACCTTCGGCATCAGCATAGTCATAGTAGGCGTGCTTGGAATATTAAAGCTATTTAAAAAGCAAAATTGACATTGGCGGAATTTTGTGGTAAAATAAATAAAAACTTTTAGGAAGGTAAATCAATGTTTGACCCCAAAAGTGCCGACAGCCTTATGCTCGCCTACCTCGGCGACGCCGTGTGGGAGCTTCTTGTGAGGGAGAGGCTTTTTGAAACCGTTCCCCAGGGGAACACCGCCGCAAATAAGCTTGCCCTCGGCTTCGTGACGGCTCTTGCCCAGTCGGAAGCGTTAGAGCGCCTCGCGCCTCATTTTACAGAGGAGGAGGCAGGAGTTTACAGACGTGGCAAAAATGCCAAGACGCACAACACTCCAAAGAGCGTTTCCGCCTACGAATACCACAAAGCTACGGGATTGGAGGCGGTGTTTGGATATAATTACATAATGGGAAGACAAGAGAGAAACAAGGAATTGTTCACAATTGCCTTTCCGCCGGAGAATAAATGTTAATTTTTTATGAACAACGCTTGCTAAGTATGGAAAAAATTATACAGTTATGATATACTAAACTGGCGTGAAAAAATAAAAGTATATAAAATTTAGGAGGAAAACACAATGAAGAAGTATTGTTATCTCTTCACCGAGGGTAATGCATCAATGCGTGAGCTTCTCGGCGGTAAGGGCGCGAACCTTGCTGAAATGACAAACATTTTTAAGGAAAAGTTCCCCGGAAGAAATCCTGTTCCCCAGGGCTTTACAATTTCTACCGAGGCTTGTACTCAGTACTATGAGGACGGCAAGAAGATCAATGACGAAATCATGGCTGAGATCAGCGAATACATTATAAAGATGGAAGAGGTTACCGGCAAGAAGTTCGGTGATAAGGAAAATCCTCTTCTCGTATCCGTTCGTTCGGGTGCAAGAGCATCTATGCCCGGTATGATGGATACCATTCTTAACCTTGGTCTTAACGAAGAGGTTGTTGAGGTTATGGCTAAGAAGTCGGGCAACGCAAGATGGGCTTACGACTGCTACAGAAGATTTATTCAGATGTACTCCGACGTTGTTATGGAGGTTGGTAAGAAGTACTTTGAGGAGCTTATCGACAAGATGAAGGAAAAGAAGGGTGTTACCTTCGACGTAGACCTTACTGCCGACGACCTCAAGGAGCTTGCAAATCAGTTCAAGGCTGAATACAAGGCAAAGATCGGTCAGGACTTCCCCACAGACCCCAAGGAACAGCTTATGGGTGCTGTAAAGGCAGTTTTCCGTTCTTGGGATAACCCCCGTGCAAACGTTTACCGTCGTGACAACGACATCCCCTATTCTTGGGGTACTGCCGTTAACGTACAGGCAATGGCATTCGGTAACATGGGCGACAACTGTGGTACCGGCGTAGCATTTACCCGTGACCCCGCAACCGGCGAAAAGAAGCTGATGGGCGAGTTCCTCACCAACGCACAAGGTGAAGACGTTGTTGCAGGTGTTCGTACGCCTATGCCTATCGAAGAGATGGCTAATAAGTTCCCCGCAGCATTCGAGCAATTCAAGAATGTTTGCGAAATTCTCGAAAATCACTACCACGATATGCAGGATATGGAGTTCACCATTGAAAATGAGAAGCTCTATATGCTCCAGACCCGTAACGGTAAGAGAACCGCACCCGCAGCTCTCCAGATCGCTGTTGACCTCGTAGCAGAGGGCCACAAGACCAAGGAAGAGGCAGTGCT
>JAZSLY010000104.1:0-6818 GCA_045535585.1 Eubacteriales bacterium | reverse complement strand
GGCATTTTTTCCTATCTCCTATGAGTCAGGGGCTGTTTAAAAACTCTAATTGAGTTTTTAAACGGCCCCTTTTCTTTATTTTTGAATAACCTCAATTATCTCATAATACCAGACGGTGTGATAGTCGCCGTTATAGTTCTTTTCAAGCCCCTTTTCTATAAAGCCCGCAGGGTCTATCTCCGACTCGTAAATTTTGCGTCCCACAAGGGTCAGGTCGGCATCATCGAAAATGAGCGCGCCGTTTTCCGCCTTGTGAGAAAGCGTGGCGCACTTGTCGGTGTCCCGTCCGCTTTTAGTTCCGAAATAGGAGAGCATCTTTTTCGCGTCGCCCCCGAATTCCTCCCCTTTAAGAGAGGTGAAAAAGGAAAGCGTGGCTGTGTCGGCGCTTTTTGCCAAGGCAAAGGTGTGCCTTTGCGGACGAACGTAGACCGTAAAGACGGGCTTGTTCCACATAACGCCCACGCCACCCCAGCTGACCGTCATGGCGTTTTTCTTGTCCCCTGCCACAACGCCAAAAAGAGCGCCGTCGCCTATCTTGCGAAAGGGGTTAAAATCAATATTTTTTATATCAATCATAATTACCTCCGTGGTATATACTATGCAAGCTCACAAAGCTTTGCTTCCAGCAATACTCCCTCACGGGCAGGATAGTCAAAGCCCATAGAATATTTCATAGCGCTGTAAACGAAGCCCGACGCCGACTCCACCGCCGACTTGAAGTCCTTGCCCTGCAAAAGTCTGCCGAGGAGAACCGACGCGAATATATCCCCAGTGCCGGGGTAGTGCTTTTTCAGGTGAGGGTTATATGTAAAGGACACCTCGCCCCCGTCCTCGCTGAAGGCAGAGGCAATTCTATCCCCAAGCTCAACGCCCGTGACTACAACCCGTGCCCCCGTCATATTGCAAAGACGTCGCACGAGCCACTCCACGCATTCCCCGTCGTAGCTTTCCCTCGGTGTCTCTCCAAGGAGGAAAAACGCCTCGGTAACGTTGGGAGTAATGATATCTGCGTGACGGGTAAGGGTACGCATACCCTCCACCATACTGTCGTCGTGGGTGGAATAAAGCGCTCCGTGGTCGCCCATTACAGGGTCGATAAGCACGGTAGTGTCGGGAGAAAGACGGGAGAGCATATACTCAACCTTTTCTATCTGTCCCGAGCTTCCGAGAAATCCGCTGTAAAAGGCGTTAAAGGGGGAAGAGTTGCTTGTCATATGCTCAAAATATGGCACGAGATAAGGCGTCATATCGTGAAAGGTGAAATTTTCAAAGCCGTCGGTCTGTGATGAAAGGAGTGCCGTTGGAAGCGGGCAGACCTGACTTCCCATAACCGAAAGAATGGGTATTGCCGCCGCAAGCGAGCATCTGCCAAGCCCCGACAGGTCGTGAACTGCTATCACCTTTTTTATAGGGTTTGTTTTCGTTTCTGTCATAATTACCTCAAAAAGCCCACAAGGTCAAGCACGACGCCAAAGAAGGCGCCCGTCGCCCAAAGTGTGAGGGCTATCAGAAGATTTTCCTTCAAGCTTTTATTCGTTTTAAAGAGCACCAGAAGTCCCACTCCCGCACCCGTGAGAAGCCCCGACGTCAGCGCTCCTGCCGAAAGCACGCCGTCAAGATAGAGCTCGGTAAGCACCACAGATGCGGCACAGTTGGGGATAAGTCCCACCGCCGCCGATAAAAGATTGGACACTACGGGAGCTCCCGAGAAAAGAGAGGTCAGAGCATCCTCGCCTACCGTGGCAAGAATTATTTCAAGCACGAGGGAAACGGCGAAGATGAAGCAGAATACCACCAGAGTGTGACGGAATGCCGAGCGGAAAACGCCCTCCTTTTCACAGTCACAGCCTGCCTCCTCGCAAAGCTCGTGGAGGCGCAATTTCTCGCGCCTTTTCAAAATAAGGTCAAGGGCAAGACCCACCGCTATTCCCACCGCCGCCTTCACGCCGATTATCTGCAAAATATCGCCCAGAGGGGCTCTTACCGAAAGCATTATCGGAAGCATTTCGTCAGAGGTGGAAAGAAAGACGGCGAAAAGCGTGCCGAGGGTGATGACCCTGCCCGAATACAGACTTGCCGCCGCCGCGGAAAATCCGCATTGTGGAATTGTGCCGAGGACACCGCCAAGGAGCGTTCCCACTCTGCCCGAGCGTGAAATGAGTGCCGTAGTGCGCTCGCCTGCCATATGCTCCAAGCATTCCATCAAAAAGTAGGTGACGAATAGGAAGGGCAGAAGCTTCAGGGAGTCGAGAAGCGCGTGCTCAAGTGAATGAAGTAAAACGTGTAAAATATATTCCATATTTACCCTTATTTGTTTTCGTGTCTCTTATATGCCGTGAGGGTGTTCTGCAAAAGGCAGGTAATGGTCATAGGTCCGACACCGCCTGGAACGGGGGTAATAAAGGACGCCTTTTCCTTTACCGCTTCAAAGTCCACGTCACCGCAGAGCTTGCCATTTTCATCTCTGTTCATACCAACGTCGATTACCACAGCACCCTCCTTTACCATATCCGCGCCAACGAACTTTGCACGGCCTATGGCAACGATAAGTATATCCGCCTCTCTCGTAACGGAGGGAAGGTCTGCCGTTTTTGAGTGAGCCACGGTAACGGTGGCATTGGAGGCGAGAAGGAGGAGTGCCTGAGGCTTACCCACAATGTTGCTTCGTCCTATAACCACAGCCCTCTTGCCTGCAGGGTCGATATTGTAGAATTTAAGTATTTCCATAACGCCTGCGGGAGTGCAGGGAAGAAAATCCATATCGCCCACCGTAATTCTTCCTACGTTGTGGTAGGAAAAGGCGTCAACGTCCTTGTGGGGCGCTATGTTCTCGATAACCTTCTTTTCGTCAAGGTGACGGGGAAGGGGGAGCTGAACCAGAATTCCGTCAATTTCGCCGTCCTCGTTCAACTGATGTATAAGGGTGAGAAGCTCCTCCTCGGTAGTGCTTTCGGGGAGAGCGTATTCACGGGAGAGGAAGCCTACCTCCTCACAGCCCTTTTTCTTATTTCTTACGTAGACCTGAGACGCAGGGTCCTCGCCTACTATGATTACCGCAAGTCCGGGCTTTCTCTCGTCAGCGCCCAGCGCGTCAACCTCGCTCTTTATTCTTTGTCTTACGCTGGAGGCGCAAAGCTTTCCGTCTAAAATCGTTGCCATAATTAACTCCTTTTGTCTTTTTTGTCTTTTTTCGTTTTATATATCAGAACTGCCGTACAGATAAGGGCGCAAAGAAAGCCCACAAGGCTCGACACCTTCAAGCCGAAAATCCTTAAGCTATCGGTGCGCAAAAGCTCTATAAAGCCCCGTCCGAAGCCGTACCAGGAAAGGTAGAAGAGTGATATCTGTCCGTCAAAGCTCTTGATTTTTCTGATGATAAAGTGAATGATGATAAAGCCAATTAAATTCCACAAGGACTCGTAGAGGAAGGTGGGGTGGTAGTGCACCATCAAATCCTCCGTCATCTCAAGCCCCTCGTAATATGGGGCAATTCCCATTCTCCAAGGGAGTGAGGTGATGCCACCGTGGGCTTCGGCGTTGACGAAATTTCCCCACCTGCCGATTATCTGTCCTATCATCACCGCAGGGGCGAGGATATCAAGCATTTTAAAAATCGGCTTTTTGATGATTTTTGAATATACGATAGCGGTAAGAGTACCGCCGATAATAGCGCCGTAAATTCCAATTCCGCCTCGCCATATAGCAATAACGTCAAGGAAGGAATGATAGTTTGGCGTGGGGTCGAAGATAACGTAGTAAAGCCTTGCCGAGATAACCGAAATGGGAATTATGAAAATCACAAGATTCATAAATTCGTCCTCGCTTATCCCCTCTCGCCTTGCCGAATAATAGGCGTAGGAGACGCCGAGTAGGATGCCGACACAGATTATCACGCCGTACCACATTATATCTCTGCCAAAGAGATTGAAGGCAACGGGGTCAAGGAGAAAAGGCTCTATATTAAGTCCGGGGAACGAAATCCAATGAGGCATTTTTACACCTCCTCGCAGGACGTGGCAACCGAGGTTGCCAGCATCTCGGGGTCATAGGAAAGGTGAAGCCTTTCCTCAAGGTCACGAAGGGTAATTTTCTCTATTACCTCGGGTATCCTCAACATATCCGCCCCTGCCATATAGTAGTCAAGAAAGGCTTCGGCGATATCCGAGGTGGTGTTCCACCCTTGTACGTTGTCGGCGTAAAGAACTCTGTGCGCTCTTTCAAAGGCGTCGGGAGTTATCTTCACCGACCCCTCTCTGAAATTCCTGATTTCGTTATAGATCGCATCAAAAACCGCCTCGTACTCGTCGCTCTCCCCCGATATAACGAGGTGCGACCATTCCTTTGCCGATTGGTAGGAGGCTCCGAACTTGGAATTGATAAGTCCCTTATCGTAAAGTCGGTTGTAAAGGGCGGAGGTCTTGGAGAACATTATCTCGTTTAAGAGAACGTGCTCTGCCTCACGCTTGATAAAGCCGTCGCCGTCGCCCGAGAGGTAAACCTCCTTGAGACCGATAGCAAAAATGGGACGGGCTATCGGAAACGCCTTCTCGCTATGCTTACGGAAGGGAGACGGAGGCTCGGAAAATTGTTTTTTTTCGATATAGGTGCGGTCTACACGGGTGAGGGTGCGGTCCAGCACCTCCTCTACCCTTACGGGCTCGGCGTCACCCGAAATGATGAGCACCATATTATTAAGGCTGTAAAAGGTGTTATAACAGCTATATAGGGTCTCGTGGGTAATCTGACGTATAGACTCCACGGTGCCTCCCACGTTTATCCTTACCGTGTTGTTGTGGTAAAGATTTTCCACAAGCTCCTGATAGAGCCAGCGGTGAGGGTTGTCCTCGTACATCTTCAATTCCTGCTCGATTATACCCATTTCCTTTGCCACGGTAGCCTCGGTAAAATAGGGGTGAGTAACAAAGTCGCAAAGGACGGCAAGGGACTCGTAATAGTTATCGGTAGCCGAAAAAAGATACGCCGTCATATCGTTGGAGGTATAGGCGTTTGCCGATGCGCCAAGGGCGGCAAAGCGTGAAAAGGTATCGCTTCCGTCCTCGTTTTCAAATAGCTTGTGCTCTAAAAAATGGGCTATTCCGTCGGGCACGGTAATAAAGTCGGCGTCGGGGCTGGTCTTGAAGGTATTATCCCGTGAGCCGTATTTCGTAGCAAGAGTTGCGTAGAGCGTTCTCTGCTTCTTTGGTATTATCACGACCTCAAGACCGCTTTCGTGTCTGCCCAAATAGTAGCGCTCTCGAAGCCTCACACTTTTATGCTCGGTAAAAATCATATTCATCAGCATCACCTGCTCGTTAAGAAATAAATGGTGTCAAGGGTTATCTTCCCTGCAGCCTCGGCAATATCCGAAGCGCTTATCTTTTCTATCTCCTCGGCGTCGCGCTCGGGAAGGCGGGGGGTGTTCAGCCTTGGATAAAGCCAGGGCGCAAGGTAGGAGGGGTTGTCCGCTATCTCACGCATACGGTTAACGAAGGAACGCTTTGCGTCAAGAAGCTCTTCCTCGGTGACCTCTCCCCTCTTGATGCTCTCAAGCTCATCAAAAAAGGCTTCTTTTGTCTTTTCAAGGTTATCCTTGTCAATTCCCGCATAGGCAAAGAGAGCTCCTCTTGCTCCGTCAAGTCCCGAATAGCAGGTATAGCAAAGGGACAGCTTTTCCCTTATATTCATAAACATACGGCTGGAAACGTCTCCGCCCAGTACCATATTGAAAAGGGCAAATTTAAGGTAATCGGGATGTGAAAAATCTACGGGTGCACGGAAGCCAAGCCAGAGGTGAGACTGGTTTACGTCAAGGCTCTCCTCAAAGGTGCGTGGAGCGGTGGCGGTCTTTTTGGGTCTCGACTCACCCGTGTCCAAGGCGCATCTTTCCATTTTTTCAAAATACTCTCGGAACAGAGAGACCACCTCTCCCTCCTCCACCTCGCCTACGAAGAAGATATTGCAGACGGCGGTTTTCAAAAGCTCACCCAAAAAGCCATAAAGCTCCCTCGCATCAATACCGCCGAGTAGCTTTTCACTGCCCTTTGGGTTTATGGCATAAGGCTCACCCTCGAACATTTTTTCGATGAAGCGGAGCTTGGAATAAGTGCCCTTGTTGTTTATCTGCGCCCTGATATCGTCTGCCTGATTGCGCTTTTCGCTCTCCATATATTCTTCAAGGAAGCCTCCGTTTTCCAGAAGAGGCTCGGTTAAAAGTGACATTGCCACACGGAGCGCCCGTGCAAAAATGCGCTCGCCATTCATAGCGTAGGCGTCCTTCATAGTAGAAAGAGCCACCACGAACGCCATTCTGTCGCTCTCCTTTGCGCAGGAAAGAGCCACCGATGCGCCGTAGTTCATATCAAGCTCGGCATTCAGCTCTGCCTGAGTGGGAAAAGCACGGCATCCGCGCCCAAGCACACGGCGCAAAAGCTCTGCCTTCGTCACGCTTTCCTCGGTTGCAGGAAAGGAAAAATAAATATGGCAATAGTCGGTCTTGTGCTTTTCGTCGTTTATATAGTGCAGAAATACCTTTTCTGCAAGCTCGGTTTTCTTTATATCGTTAATGGACATATATTTTTCTCCGAATGTTTTCTTAATTATAGTATTGCCTTAATACTAAATTTTAACAAAAATATCACTTAAAGTCAATATATTCTCCCACATTTCTTTCCCTCGCCCTGTAGGTTTACAATAGATGTGTTACAAAAAGAAATAAAAAAGTAGTGACGAATGGAAAATCCTGTGTTACAGTTAAGTTGCTCAGACAAAACAAACAGGAGGATAAACCACTCGTCATGAAAACTGTAACACAAACAATG
>JAZSLY010000001.1:0-4458 GCA_045535585.1 Eubacteriales bacterium | reverse complement strand
TCCCGCAAGGTCGGGGCTCGCCACACTCCACCGTATTTTATCTTCTCCCGTCATCTCCTTGATTGCCCTTGCCGCCTCGCTGAGAATAAGTCCCGGGCGGTAAAGCTCCTTATAAACGTATATTTTCGATTTATCTGGCGGATAGGCAAGCCACAGACACGCCGTCATATCAAGACCGTAGTCGAATGCAACGAAACGGGTCCAATTATTTGGTATTTCAAAGGGACGGCACACGTTCCTCTCTCTTGAAAACTCGGGGAAATACTGTCCCTCAAAGGCATCCCAATCTCCGTACAGCATCGCCTTACGCCTTATTTCAGGCAGAGCCTCCAGCGTTCTTATGTACTGGGGATTATTCTCCGTAATATATTTGTTATCGTATACCGTGGACGGCACAAAGGTGTAATCGTCGGGCGACTCGTTCTCGTGATAGTTTCTATCAATGAACAGTCTTTTTACCCACTCGTGACCAACGCCACCCGGATTACAGGTAAAGTACATTCTCGGCACAAACCCTCGGGTGTTGCCCGACAGTCTGTTGGATTCGGTCAGCGCAATATACTGCATATAGGTAAATTGCGTCGCCTCCTCCATTCCGATAACCTCGTACGCCTGACCTTGATACTGGAGTATATCCGACTCGTTCTGGCAGTAACCAAGCTTGATTCTGCTTCTGTTTTTAAAAATAAATTCCTTTGTGGAGTCCTTGTAGGTTGCAATTTTATAGAGCGCCTTTTGCAGAGGAATAATGTGGTTTTCTCTCAGCTCTGGAAAGGTGCGCCGCAGAAGCAATATCTGTATACCAGGGTAGGTGAGGGCGAGAATGATAAATTTCGTTCTCATAGCCCAGCTTTTGCCTCCTCCTCTTGCACCTCCGTAGGCTATTCTCGTGGTGTGAGCCATAAAGAATTCTTCTTGCTTCGGGTACGGCTTTATGTTAAGAAGCAGTCTTTCTACTCTCGTCAAACCGACCACTTCCCAATGGCGTCGGGCAGAGTGTAGTCTTCGTCAACGCTATCCTGGGGACTGTTGTCACTCCACCTATCAAAGTTTACCGCTAAAAATAATTTGACCCCCGAGGCTGCGTCCTTTGAAAAAAGTCTTTCCTCGGCGTATTCCTCAACCTTCAACACCGACATCTTTACGTATCGGCTCATTTCGGGGTCTTCAAAGCTTAAAAGCTCCTCTCGGCTCTCACACCCAAGAGCCAGGGCAAGCCCCGTCAGAGTGTAGGGGAGAGTAACCTTTTTTAAGATTTCTCCCTTTTCGTCGGTGACGGGAATGCCGTTTTTGTCTAATATGGGCGTAAGCCTTGAATTAAAGTAGGCGTCTATTCTCCTCTTCAATTCACACGGAGTCTTCGGCTTCTTTTTGTAATTCATTCTTTTCCTCCCTTCACCCATATTATATACTGACATTTTCTGCCATTCAATGACAAAAATAAGAGGCTGTGAAAACTCGTTTGAGTTTCACAGCCCCTTTGGGCATCATTTTTTATTCGGGCTTTCCAAGAAGCTTAAACATATTCTTTTTGTATACCTCAACGCCTGGCTGATTAAAGGGGTTTACACCGCCAATATATCCCGACAGTGCGCAGGCAAGCTCAAAGAAATATACCGTGTAGCCAAAGTTCTCCTCGTCAAGTCTGTCAAGCTCCAGCACAACGTTGGGAACACCGCCCGAAACGTGAGCGTCAAGCGTACCGAGAAGAGCCTGCTTGTTAACGTAGTGGAAATCCTTGTCTGCAAGGAAATTGAGGTTGTCGATGTTGGATGCATCATAGGGCACCTTGACCTCGCTATTCGAGTTGAGTACGTCGATAACCGTCTCGAAAATTATTCTTCTGCCGTCCTGCAGATACTGACCCATACTGTGAAGGTCGGTGGAGTAGATTACGGAGGCAGGGAAGAGACCCTTCTTGTCCTTTCCTTCGCTTTCGCCGAAAAGCTGTTTGAGCCACTCGTTCATATACATAAACGAAGGCTTGTAGGAAACGAACATTTCTATTTCATAACCTTTGCGCAAAAGGAGATTTCTTATAGCCGCATACTTGTAGCAATCGTTCTTATCAATATCGGTGTCGGCAAAATCCTCGATTGCACGTCTTGCACCTGCCATCATTGCGTCGATGTCACAGCCTGCAACGGCAATGGGAAGGAGTCCTACCGCCGACAGAACGCTGTATCTGCCACCGATGTCATCGGGAACAACGAAGGTCTCATAGCCCTTTTCGATAGCAAAATGCTTCAGCTTACCGGGAACGTCCTTCTTGTCTGTGGTAACGAAAATCCTCTCTCTCGCACCCTCTTCACCGTACTTCTTTTCAAGAAGCTCGCGGAATACCCTGAATGCGATAGCAGGCTCTGTTGTTGAGCCGGATTTTGAAATAACGTTAATGCAAACGTCGCGTCCCTCGCAAAGCTCCAGAAGGTCCTTTAATGCATCGGGGTCGATGGTGTTACCTGCAAAGTAAACGTCGGGCGTGTCCTTCTTCTTTGCATTGTAGCTCGTACCCTTTACAAACTCAATCGCCGCTCTTGCACCGAGGTATGAGCCTCCGATACCGATAGCGATAAAGACGTCGCAGGACTTCTGTATCTTCTTTGCCGCCTTCTTTATTCTGTCAAACTCCTCCTTGTCGTAATCAACGGGGAGAGTCATCCAACCGATAGGCTTTTCTGCAGGGTCGCCCTTTTTAATAAGTGTATTGTGCGCGTCCACAACCGCGGACTTGATCATTTCAAGCTCGTGCGCACCTACAAAGCCTTCAAGATAATTTGCTTTCAGTTTAATAGCCAATTTGAGCACCTCTTTTAATAGTTAAAAATATTACGTAGCCACATAAGTGACCAGGAGTACCACCTCGCCTGATAGCTTTCCCTGGTTGGACGCACTTCACTCGTCGCAAGGGAAATTCCGTGAGGTCCATCGGGAAATACGTGCATCTCAAAGGGCACGCCTGCGTTTGCAAGAGCTGTGCCGAGCATCGTGGTGTTCTCCACGGGCACGCCTGCGTCGGCGGCGGTATGGAAAACGAAGGTGGGAGGATTACCCGGCTTCACCTGATTTTCAAGGGAATACTTTTCAAGAAGCCCCTCGTCAGCGTCTTTTCCCAGAAGATTTACGAACGACCCCTTGTGCGCCTTGTCACCCGAGGTAATAACGGGGTAGGCAAGGAGCGCTGCGTTGGGCTTGTTGTAGCCCTCGCTGCACCCGAGAGCGCGAAGGATATTTTCGTCGTTCCACAGTATAGACGCACAGCCTGCCAGATGACCTCCTGCAGAAAAGCCGATTACGGCAATTTGCTCGGGGTCAACGTCCCATCTTTCTGCATTGTCACGAATTATGCAAATGGATTTCGCTACCTCAAAATGAGGCTTTGATATTCCTTTTTCTGCGTCGTAAAGTGAATCCGTATTTCTTGAACACGAGTAATAAAGTATTGCCGCGTTAAAGCCGTCTGCCATATAAGCTCTTGCTATCGGCTCTGCCTCTCTCGGCGAGCAATAAGCATACGCGCCTCCGGGACAGATAAGCATCATAGGACGCTTTGAAATGGAATACTCCTCGTGCATATCGCAAAGGTATACGTCAAGATAAACCTTGTCGTTACCCTCGTAAAAATAGATTTTCTCGTTAGTCATAGTTTCACCTTATACTCTATACATCAGGTCGGTATAATCGGGGAAGGGCCACTTCTCCTTGGGAACGAGGGTTTCAAGGGTATCGCAGTATTTTCTTACCTCGTTCATCGCAGGCACAACGCGGTCCTTGTAGCAACGTGCCTTTTCGGGCACGTCGGAAATTTCCGAAGCATCCTTGTGGATAGCCGTCAGCTCTGCAAGAGCACCTACTGCCATTTCCAAATTTTCGCACAGCGTATTGAATTTATCCTGCAGATATTTTATTTTTCTGCCTGCCTCGCGGATTTTTACAATTTCGTCGCCAAGCACGGCGCAGTAGCTTTCAACCGCAGGGATAATCGACTGACGGGCGATGGTCTCCATAGTCAGCGCCTCGATGTTGATGACTTTAGAGTACATTTCAAGGTTGATTTCGTATCTCGACTCGATTTCGGCTTTTGAAAGAATTGAGTGCTTATTCAAAAGCTCAATGTTTTCAGGCCTTCTCAAAGCCTCGATTGCGTCAACAGTCGTTGGAATGTTAAGAAGTCCACGCTTCTCCGCCTCCGCCTTCCACTCGTTAGAGTAGTTGTTGCCGTTGTAGAGAATTCTCTTGTGCTCACGGAGGATGGAACGGATGATTTCACGAACGCTCTCACCCTTGTCAAGCCTGTCGGCAATAAGAGAGAGCTCTTCTGCCATAATAGTATTGATGATAAAGGACGGACGGGAAATAGAGGAGGATGAACCGCACATTCTGAACTCAAATTTGTTACCCGTAAAAGCGCAGGGTGAGGTTCTGTTTCTGTCGGTGGTATCCTTCTTGAAGGAGGGC
>JAZSLY010000176.1:0-3679 GCA_045535585.1 Eubacteriales bacterium | reverse complement strand
GGCTACGATCCGACTTATGAAAAGTATAACAAGTTATACAAGGAGGGCTTATGAAAAACAATAAGTATATAGGAATATGCAAGGTCGGGGAGAAGGGACAGATTGTAATTCCCAAGGAAGCGCGAAATATGTTCGGCATTGTTCCGGGGGACTCCGTTGTGGTGCTCTGTGACAAGGAAAAGGGAATGGCGCTTGTAAAGGCGGACGCTATTGAAGAATTCACCGATGAGATTTTGAAAGGACTTAACGACAAATGATTGTTACAAAAAATCTCACAAAAAAATTCAAGGACAAGGTTGCCGTTGACTCATTGAATATTCATATCAAAAAAGGAGAATTGTTTTCTCTGTTGGGAACTAACGGCGCAGGAAAGACAACGACGATTAAAATGCTGTCGTTTTTAAGCAATTCCACAAGCGGTGAAATTATTATTGACGGAAAGAACGCCCGTGAGAGTGATGACGAAATAAAAGCGATGCTCAATTTATCACCGCAGGAAACGGCAATAGCCCCCAACCTGACCGTTTTGGAAAACCTGAGGTTTATGGCGGGCGTTTACGATATAAAGGACCGTGACGAGAAAATTGACGAGCTTATTAGCATTTTCTCTCTTCAGGAAATTATTAACAAAAAAGCCAAGACTCTTTCTGGCGGTTGGCAAAGAAAGCTGTCTATTGCTATTGCATTGATAAATCAGCCAAAGCTTCTGTTTCTTGACGAGCCCACCCTTGGCCTTGACGTAATTTCAAGAAGAGAATTGTGGAAGGTCATTGAAGGCTTTAAGGGAAATATGACGATAATTTTGACAACGCATTATATGGAGGAAGCAGAAAGGCTCTCCGACAGAATAGGCATAATGGCAAACGGTAAATTAAAGTGCATCGGTACCTCCGACGAATTAAAGCAAATGGCAGGAACAGACGACTTTGAGGAGGCGTTTGTCAGACTTGCGACGGGAGGTGATGTTTGTGAGAACGCTTAACTTTGCAGGGAGAAACTTTAAAGAAATTGTCAGAGACCCACTCAGTATTATATTTGCCGTTTTGCTTCCGCTGTTTTTGCTGATTGTTTTTCAACAGTTTAAAATTCCAAGCGAAGTTTACAGTATTGAAAACTTTACTCCCGGAATAATAATTTTCAGCTTTTCATTTATTACTCTTTTCACCGCCACTCTCGTTGCGAAGGACAGAAGCACCTCTCTGATAACAAGGCTTTGTGCAAGCCCTATGAAAACAAGAGATTATATTATAGGATATCTTTTATCCGTTTTGCCAGTCATATTATTTCAGATAATTCTCTTTTTCATCGTTGCAATTATACTTGGTCTTTCCTTTAGCTTTGGAGTAGTGCTTTCCGTCATCGTTTCCATACCAATTTCGTTCCTGTTTATTTTGCTTGGAATTCTGCTTGGTTGCATAACCACCGAAAAATCTGCAAGCGGTGTTTCAAGTATTGTAGTTCAGCTCGTTGCGTTTACCAGCGGTATGTATTTTTCAAGCGAAATGATGGGGGAGGGGTTTGCGCTTCTTTGCAAGCTTTTGCCGTTCTCCCATTGTCTTAACGTTGTAAAAGGAGCGCTAAATCATTCTTTGTCGGGCTTACACTCTTCCGTAGCCGTCTTAATTTTGTGGACAATAGCTGTTGCATTCGGTGCATCTCTTCTTTTTAGAAAAAGGCTTCGCAGTGACAATAAATAAATTTTATTAATTTTTGGAACTTTTTTATTTCATTTCCGTCTAAACGAATGAAACAAAGAAAAAGGAGAAAAATTATGAAAAGATTTATTGCTTTATCACTTTGCATCCTGACACTTATCACTTTGGTTTCCTGCAATTCGGATAACGGGGAGAAAATGGCAGACTATGCCGTTGAGGAGTCGGAAACTTATACTCTTTATTCCAAGTCCGATGGTATGAACAATATTGCTTTCGACAGTTTTGCTCCCGAAGAGCCTATGGCACCGTCGGAAGAGACTCTTGACAGTGTACAAAGTATTACGCTCAATACTGAAAGAAAGATTATTTACACCTCTAATTTTTCTATACAAACCAAGGAGTTCAATAAGAGCGTAAAGGACCTTAAAGCTCTTTGCGAGCAATACGGCGCATGGTTTGAGTCCTCTAACAGCTATGGCACGGAAAGTGCTGGAAATAGGTCGGCGTATTATACGATTCGTGTTCCCGTTAGTAATTACAAGGCGTTTGTGGCAAAGCAGGACGAGCTTGGCATAGTAGTCTCTTCAAGCGAAAACAATAGCGACGTCACGGAACAGTACACCGATTACGAGGCACGCCTTGCAAGTGCAGAATTAAGAGAAGAGCGAGTTTTGAAAATACTCGACAACGCAAATATGCTTGACGACGTGTTGGCACTTGAAAGAGAGCTTGCTGACATAAGATATGAAATAGAATCAATTACGGGCAGACTTCGCAAATATGATTCTCTTGTCAGCTATTCCACCGTTTCGGTCAGCATTAACGAGGTAACCACTATCGTTCCTCAAAAGCCCACAACTCTCACCTTCGGCGAAAGGCTTCAAAAAGGCTTTTCAAGTGGTATCACCGCTTTTGTTGACGGAATTCAGGACTTTATCGTATTCATTTCATATAACTTTATCTCTATTATAATATGGTCTGTAATTATCGTAGTTGCGCTGATTGTTATTCTTGTTAAAATCAAGAAAAGCAAGAAGAAAAAGGCATCCGAGACCGAAGGCGAATAAATAAAAATGTGGCTGATTATCAGCCACATTTTTGCTTTTAAATATTTATTATTTATTATTTAATTTCTCTGCCGCCGTCACCGGGTGTCGTTATGTAGAATGATGGAGCGTATCCGATTTTTTCGGTGTATATCTTTTCAACCTCTGTTTTGAACTTTTCAATCGAATCGTTCTTGACAAGGCTCACGGTACATCCGCCAAAGCCTGCGCCTGTCATTCTTGAAGCAACGCATCCGTCAACGCTTCTTGCCGCTTCAACAAGCGTGTCAAGCTCAATGCCCGTAACTTCGTAAAGAACCTTCAGCGAGTCGCCCGACATATTGATAAGGTGAGCAAACTCTTCAAGGTCGTCTCTCTTCAGCGCTTCAACGGACTTGAGAACTCGGTCACATTCGTATACAACGTGCTCGGCTCTTCGTCTGCATACCTCGTCGGTAATACTGCTCTTGTTAGCTTCAAAGACTTCCGTGGTTACGTCGGAGAGCTGATTGATTTCGGGAAGAGCTTTTTTAAGGTCGGAAAGCGCCTTTGCACATTCCTCACATCTCTCGTTGTACTTTGAGGTTATAAGACTGCGCTTCTTGTTGGTGTTTGTAATAACTATGCTTAAATCCTTTAATTTAAGAGGCACGTGCTCGTATTTGAGTGTTGCACAGTCAACGAGAACGGCACAGTTTTCTTTACCCATAGCTGATGCAAACTGGTCCATAATTCCGCAGGAAACGCCGGCATAATTTCTTTCGGCTCTTTGTCCTATCAGTGCCATTTTAATCATGTCAACGGGCTCGGTTATACCGTTTTCTTCGTTTGCATAGGTAGTAAGTGCCAGCGCAGTTGCCACTTCTATTGCCGCAGAGGATGAAAGTCCGCCACCGTGAGGAAGAGTGTCGTCGTAGAGCATATCACAGCCAACGAGCGACATTCCGTCAAGCATCAGCTCCTTTGCTATTCCTGCCT
>JAZSLY010000139.1:0-4395 GCA_045535585.1 Eubacteriales bacterium | reverse complement strand
ACCCTCGTGGCAATAGGCTCGCTTTCGGGTGTAGTGTATGGAGTTTTCGTCATATATATGCTTGGCTACGGACTTGGCGCAGGAGACACGGCGCTTGTGGAAAGCTACAGCCATAATCTGTATTTCGAGTCCTCGGCAATGATTTTGACCCTCGTTACCCTCGGCAAGTTCTTTGAATCCCGTGCCGAAAGGAAAACGGGCGACGCCCTCGGCGCTCTTGAAGCACTCTGTCCCGAAACCGTGGAGGTGGAGCGTGACGGCGTGTTCGTTACAGTTCCTTCGGAAAAGGTTAATATAGGAGATATAGTTCTGCTTCGTCCCGGAAGCCGTGCCGCCTTCGACGGTGTCATCGTGGAGGGTGAGGGCTCTTTTGACCTCTCGGCTTTGACGGGCGAGAGTATGCCCGTTGTGAAAAAGATGGGCGACGAGATAATTTCAGGCTCTCTTATGATAGACTCAAGCGTTAAATTCCGTGTTACCTCGGTTGGAGAGGACACTACTTTGTCACGGATAATCAGCCTCGTTCAAAGCGCCGTCTCCACCAAAGCCCCCTTGGCAAAGCTGGCGGATAAAGTCAGCCGTGTTTTCGTACCCGTCGTAATCTCACTTTCTATCGTCACTCTTTTCGTGTGGATTATTGCAGGCGAAAGCTTTGACTTTGCGCTCTCCCGTGCTCTGTCGGTGCTCGTTATCTCCTGCCCCTGCGCTCTCGGTCTTGCAACGCCCGTTGCTATTACCGTTTCGGTAGGTCGTCTGGCAGGCGAGGGAATACTGGTAAAGAACGCCTCCTGGGCAGAGCTTACGTCGGGCGTGAAAACGGTGGCATTCGACAAAACGGGCACTATAACTACTGGTAAAATGCAGGTGAGCGACGTTGAGTCGGACAATCGGGAAGCCTTGCTAACCGTGGCGCTCGCCCTTGAAAAATACAGCTCTCACCCCCTTGCCCGTGCAATCGTGGAATATTGCGGTGACAAGAACGCCCCTGATATAACCGACTTTGCTTCGGTGTCGGGCAGAGGTGTCTCGGGAAAATTAGAGGGCTACGTTGCCCTTGGCGGAAACCTTAGCTTTATGGAAGAAAACGGTGTTGACGTGGGGCGGTATAAGGACTCTGCCGACGCGCTTTCAAACGACGGAAAAACGGTAATGTACTTTGCCCTTGAAAAAGAGGTGCTTGGTATAATTGCCATAAGGGACGGCATCAGAGAGGACGCCAAAAATATGATATCGGCGCTTCACGCCAGAGGCATCAGGACCGTTCTTCTTACGGGGGATAACGAAAGAGTGGCATCCGTCGTGGCAAAGGAAGTGGGCGTGGATGAATTTGTGGCAGGTATGCTCCCCGACGGCAAGACCCGTAAAATAAAGGAATTGCAGAAGAGGGGACTTGTGGCAATGGTGGGCGACGGCGTAAACGACAGTCCGTCCCTTGCTACCGCCGATATAGGCATATCTATGGGTAATGGCACCGATATCGCTATCGACTCCTCCGACGTGGTGCTTATGGGCTCGGAAATCTCAAAGGTAGAGCGCCTTGTCGACTATTCGGGCAGTACCCTGAGAATAATGAAACAAAATCTCTTCTGGGCGTTTATTTATAACGTGCTCGGAATACCTTTGGCGGCAGGAGTTCTTTACGTCCCATTCGGGATACTTTTAAACCCTATGATTGCCGCCGCGGCAATGAGCTGTAGCTCGCTTTTTGTTGTAACCAACGCATTAAGATTATTAAAGAAATAAAAGGAGAATTATTATGGAAAAGATTTTTTTGGTAGAAGGTATGCATTGCTCACATTGCTCGGCAAGAGTTGAAAAGGCGCTTTCCGCCCTCGGGTATAAGGTAGAGATAACACTTGATGCAGGAAAGGTCAGGGTCGAGGGTGACAGTATTGACTGTGACAAGGTAAAAAATGAAATAGAGGACTTAGGATTTATAGTTAAATAAAAAAACGCTGTAAAGGCCGTGTGGCTTTTACAGCGTTTTTGCTTTTTTAACCTTTCCTTACAGTCCACAGCTCCTTTTCGTTCTTAGGTCTGTATCCGTGGGATGAATTTTGCAGAAAATGTATTTCTTTTGGCCCTTTAAAATTATTGTATGCCATACAAATGCCTGATGACGGGCAGATCGTGTCACCAAGAGCGCAACGGGAAATGTTAACCGGCGCATCAATAAGAGATGCAAGATGCACCGAGTCAAAGTAAATTGCGTTCTTGGCGTTTTTTCCGCCGATTGGGTTTATTATCCTCTTATCCTCTTCTGCGGCATAATTGCATCGCGCGGGGACACAAGCCTCTGCCGAGGTTATATTTAACCTCTCGTCAAGAAAGCCCGCAAGTGCGGCAACGCCTATTACCTGATGCCCGCCAAGGCTTCCGCCCGTAAGCTCTATGTTTCCGTTCCATTTTTCTGCAACACTGCGAATGTCAAAGGAGAGAGAAGCATTTGCCGCAAACCTCAGCATTTGCAGATTTCGCAGATGAAGATAAAGCATATAGCAATCAGAGGGGTTATCAAACATTGAGTTCGGCTTTCCGTTTCCAAATCCGTAGGATGAGAGAATACCCTTGTTAAGAGCATTATAGCACTCCTCGTCGCTTAACGCGCAGGGGTAGCCGTGATGCGTAGAATAGATATAGATACAATTCTCGTCAAAAAAAGGCTGCGGTGCGTGCGCCGAGTACCCCGCAAAAATCATCCTTATCGGAAGGGAAGAGGAGGGGGCGTTTTTGGGTATGGAAATATATCCCGTGGCAGGGCAGGGACCGGGCGCCTTGAGAGATACCTCCCAAAGCTCGAATGAGTCAAGAATACTGTCGGGGTAGGTGGTAAGGCGCTTTGAGCGGAGCAGAGCCATATAGTCGGCGTCTGCCTTTCTTATGTGGTAGTAATTAGTCTTATCAACATCAAATTCAAAGGCAACATCCCCGCTGTAAGAGGTAAGAGCGGTGTCGGTGGGGAGCGTTTTTTTCATTTCCTCCACCTTTTCCCGCCAAAAAGCCTTAAAGTCACGCGGCTCGGAGTGTGGGGGCTTTATAGCCTCAAAATCAAAAATTGCACCAACTGCGGCACTCTCTGCCGCGGCAATTTTCTCACCGTTTTCGTCACAGGCGGATATGCTTGCTATAACAGAGCCTGCACGGCTGCAGGTAAGAGAAAATTCAATTTCCGCCGAAAATTCCTTTTCGCCCGTGCTTTCATATCCGTCCTCGGAGTAGGCGGTGTATTTTATTCGAGGCACCGTGACCGCCTCGTCTGTCAGAAGATTTTGCACTACCGCCCGTATATAAGCCACATCTCCCGCCTTGTAGTCAACGGGGGATACTGGTATCATTTTCTCACCCTCTTTTTTGTAGGTGAAAACATTAAAATAAAGCCCGTCGGGGTATTTGGGGTCGCAAAACGGGGTGAGCGTGCTTCTGATGTCAAGCCCGTAGGTATTGTTGAATTCGTTAAAAAAGGCATCAATCGCTTGAAGCACATTCATTCCCGACGCGTCGGGCGCAATATAGCTTTCAAGCTCCTTTTTGTATTCCGCATCCCTTTCGGCGTTGCAAACAATGGAATAAACAAAGCTTAATTTTGAGGTGTTTGTTCTGGTAAAGGGATTTGTTGTAATGTCGCGGAAGGCTTCATATGCTTTTTTGGCTCTGTTCATTTATTTCTCCTTTAGCTACATATAATGTTTCATCGTTTTTTCTATCCAGTATGCAAACTCGGTATCGGGGCAAAGCTTTTCTAACTCTTTAAATCTCAGATACATATCAACGCCGTCGGATGGGTCGTGCCAGATGTCGATATAAATATAGTCAAACCTCTCCTTTGGAGCCGTCTCTTCGGCGTAGACGAAGGCGTCCGCATTGACTATCTTCACCTTTTCAGGATGAGAAAATTGGGGCAGAATATATTTTTCAAAAATATCGATTACACGGCGGTCCCGCTCAACCACGGTAACGCTTTCCACCTCGGGCATTATGGACACCATATAGGGAAAATACCCAAGCCCCAAGCCGTAGGTCGCCACTTTTCCTCTTGCCTTTTTTATGTCCTCTTTCATAGTCTCCACCTCGTTTGGCGTGACCAGCATCCACTCCACTCCGTTTTCTAAAATAACGGGGTAGGGGAATTCGCAGTCGAAGAAGGCTACCTGAGGAATAATTCTGCCGTCCTCATACTCTTTGAGGTCGTCAAGGGGGATAAGCTCATAGGGCTTTATCACGCAATTTTTCATTTCCCAATTCGCACGCGAGACGTCGGGAAGTCGTATTTTCTTGTAGTAGGGGTCATGCTTGTTAACACTCTCGACAAGGTAATGCACCATATGAGGAAAATGACGCTCGAATATCTCGCGGTCCTCGGCATCCTTTGCAACGACGAAACAGAGCGCCCCTGCA
>JAZSLY010000015.1:0-3375 GCA_045535585.1 Eubacteriales bacterium | reverse complement strand
GTTCTTCGGCTTAACGCAAAAAGCCCTCTCAGGGTTCGAGCCCCCGCTTTTATCATAGCCCAAAACAAAAACGGATATCTTTCGATATCCGTTTTGTTTTGGGGTGAGTAATGGGGCTCGAACCCACGGCCTTCAGGGCCACAACCTGACGCTCTAGCCAACTGAGCTATACCCACCGTATGGCGCGCTTGGAGAGGCTCGAACTCCCGACCTACCGCTTAGAAGGCGGTTGCTCTATCCAACTGAGCTACAAACGCAAAAAAATGGAGCGGGTGATGGGAATCGAACCCACGCGACCAGCTTGGAAGGCTGGAATTCTACCATTGAACTACACCCGCATTTTCATTTGTGCTTGAATATGATACCACTAAATTCTCTTTTTGTCAACACTTTCTTGAGAAAAAATAAAATTTTTCTTTTATATTAAGCAAAAAATCAAAAGTTTTATTGACTTTATGAAAAAAATAATGTAAAATATTACTGTTGTATCGTGGGAGTAGTATGCCCATATGCAATAGAAAATAATATAAAGAAGGAGGTGGCTTTAAAGATGGACGTTATTATTACAGCTATCGTTGCAATTTTCACCTTAGCTATCGGTGCTCTTATCGGTTTCTTTTTCAGGAAAAAGATTGCTGAAGCAAAAATCGGCTCGGCGGAAGAAGAGGCTGTCAAGATAGTTGCAGACGCGCGTAAGGAAGCAGACAGACTTAAGAAAGAGTCTCTCGTAGAATCCAAGGAAGAGATTTTGAGAAACAAGGCAGAGGCAGACCGTGAGATCAAGGAACGCCGTAACGAAGTTTTCAAGCTTGAAAAGAGAGCTATCCAGAAGGAAGAAAATCTGGACAGAAAAATGGAAAACCTTGAAAAGAAGGAAGAGACCCTGAACAAGAGTATCAAGGAAAATCAGGATTTGAAGGCCGAGATAGAAAATATCAAGGCACAGCAGATGGAGACCCTTGAAAAGATTGCGGGACTTTCCAGCGAGGACGCAAAGGCAGAGCTTGTAGGCAGAATAGAGGCTGAGGCTAAACACGACGCGGCACTCAGGCTTGCAGATATCGAGCAAAATCTTCGTGACGAGGCAGACGAAAAGGCAAAGAACATCGTGTCGCTGGCTATCCAGAGATGTGCTTCCAATCAGGTTTCCGAGGTTGCAGTATCTGTCGTTCCCCTTCCCAACGATGAAATGAAGGGCAGAATTATCGGACGCGAAGGAAGAAACATCAGGACTATCGAGACCCTGACGGGCGTTGACCTCATTATCGACGACACACCCGAGGCAATCACCATGTCAAGCTTTGACCCGATGCGCCGTGAAATTGCACGCTTATCCATCGAAAAGCTTATTTCAGACGGACGAATTCATCCGGCAAGAATTGAAGAAATCGTTGAAAAGAGTAAAAAGGAAGTTGAAGCTATTATCAAGCAGGAGGGCGAAAACGCACTTCTTGAAACGGGAGTACACGGTATTAACGGAGAGCTTGTAAGACTTCTCGGACGACTCAAATACAGAACGAGCTACGGACAGAACGTATTGATGCATTCTATCGAGGTAGCTTACATTTCAGGAATTATGGCGTCGGAGCTGGGCATTGACCCGACCCTCGCACGCAGAGCAGGACTTCTTCACGATATAGGTAAGGCGCTCAACCACGAGGTTGAAGGCTCACACGTACAGATTGGTGTAGACCTTGCCAAGAAATACCGTGAGAACAGAGAAGTCGTTCACGCCATAGAGGCTCACCACGGAGACGTAGAGCCCCAGACAATTATCGCAGTTATCGTTCAGGCGGCAGACGCCATTTCGGCAGCACGCCCTGGTGCGAGACGCGAAAATCTTGAGAATTACATCAAGAGACTTGAGAAGCTTGAGGAAATTGCTACAAGCTTTGACGGTGTTGAAAAGTCGTTTGCTATACAGGCAGGCAGAGAGCTCAGACTTATGGTCAAGCCCGAAATCGTAAACGATGAGAATATGGTACTTATTGCAAGAGAGATAGTCAAGAAGATTGAAAACGAGCTTGAATATCCGGGACAAATCAAGGTCAACGTAATAAGAGAAAGCCGAACTGTTGAATACGCGAAATAGCGTTGAATATATTAACATAAAACTAACAAGAGAACAATTTTATTGAGATATATGAACTTTTAGTTCGGAAAAGCGGTTGCACCGCAGGCTTTTTCGCCTATCGTATTGCATTTTTTATCTAAAGAATGTAAAACGGCGAGGTCTGTTTTAATGCAATTAAAAAGAAAGGGCTGTAAAAACATTGTTTTTACAACCCTTTACTTTACGGGAGATAATTTTATGCCAACAATTAAAATTTTAGCTATCGGCGACGTGGTAGGCGAAAGCGGAACGGCAAAGGTGCGCGAGAGTCTGTGGGCGCTGAGGCGTGAAAAAGGGCTGGACGCCGTTATCGTAAACGGCGAGAACTCTGGCGCAAGAGGCGGAATTGACAAGGAAAGCGCCGAGAATATCTTCGCAGGCGGTGCGGACGTCATCACCACGGGCAACCACGTTTGGCAAAACCGTGCCTTCGCAGGCGTGCTTGAAAACTCCGTGTCCGTCCTCCGCCCTGCCAACTATCCCGACGCCTGCCCCGGACTTGGGTATACCATAGTTGACGTTGCAGGCTATAAAATGCTGGTCATTTCAATGCTTGGCACCGTCTTTATGGAAAGCCTTGAGTCCCCATTTTTGAAGGCAGAGGCAATTCTTGCAAGAGAAGCGGGCAAATACGACTTTTCAGTTCTCGACCTTCACGCCGAGGCAACCAGCGAAAAGATTGCCTTCGGTCTTGCCTTTGACGGAAGAATAAACGTTATCTTCGGTACTCATACCCATATTCAAACCAACGACGCCCGTATTCTGCCACGTGGCACGGGATATATTACCGACGTCGGTATGACGGGCGTTTTCAACTCCGTTCTCGGCATCGAGGCGGAATTGATGATAAAGAAATTCTACACCAAAATCCCGCAATTCCATAATACCGCCACGGGAGACGTCACAATGTCAGGCGCTATTTTCACCCTCGACACCGACTCCTTCAAGTGCACCGATATCGAGCTTGTAAATGTGTAAAGGATAATTTAAGGAAGATTTGCAAAAGCAAATCTTCCTATTAAAAATTGTAATAAATCAAAGAAAGAGGTACAAATTCTAATTTGTACCTCTTTTCCTTATTGTTTCCGCAGGCAAATTATTTTTCTGCAAGGTTTATAATTTTTATATTTTTCTGCTTTTGGGCGTATTCTAAGGTTTTGACTGCCCCGCCCCAAGAGTAAGACACAGGTTTAAGCCGAAGAGAATCGAACCCTTGCCGCCGAGAAAAGCCCTTTTCGGTCTAAATATCCCTTTGTCGCTTG
>JAZSLY010000007.1:0-4571 GCA_045535585.1 Eubacteriales bacterium | reverse complement strand
GAATAGACCACAAATTCAAATTCATAACAACAAAACAAAAAAGCAGACACACATTAAGTGTATCTGCTTTTTGTGGTCTGAGTGACAAGACTTGAACTTGCGGCCTCTACCACCCCAAGGTAGCGCGCTACCAAACTGCGCCACACCCAGACATTGTGTTGTTCTCGACAACAGATAAAATTATAGCAGATAGCTGTTGAAATGTCAAGTATTTAAGAGAAAAAAGTTAAAAAATATTTTTATATGCACAAATTATCTCGCGCCTTGTTGGAATTTTGGAAGAAATCTTGGATAAATCTATGAATTCTGTGCAGCTTTCAAGGTTAGTACGTTTGACGATAGATTTAATTTCGCCTGAAAAATATCCATTTTCCTTAGCCCATTGGAGAGCGGAAGAGTATGGGTGTTTAAATTTTTTGATGTTTTCAATTCTTCTGTTGACAGAAATCTCCCTCGGCGCGATAAGCATAGCGAGCTCACCAAAGGTCATTTTTTCGTCGGGACGAAGACAATTATCACTAAACACGATGGCGTGGCTTTCTTGAAGCTTGCTGAAAACGTCAAAATCCTTGTCATCGACACCAACGTCGACAAAAGGGGACTCATTCAACAAATCACTGACGCCGACTACCTTGTAGCCGTAGGAATAAAGAAGCTCAAGCTGCCGCTTCAATCCCTCTTTTACGGGAGCGCGCAGAGCCATATTATAACCGTCTTTTTGGAAAATTATCTGCCCGCAAAGAGCATCGGGGTTTTCCTCCAAAGCATGCTTTAAAGGTGAAACCATAGCGTTTATTTCATCCTCTTCGTTTTCTCTCGGTAACCATCCTGCACCGTCAAAGGAGGCGGCAAGATAATTGTATCCCATTGCTGAATATACGTCATAAGAAGTAAAACCGCCATGAATTTTATCAACGTAGTGGGGCGGACGGGAATGCTTCATTTCATAGCCGTGATTTTCTTTTAAAAGCAAGTGGAGCTTTTTCGTATCCTCAAGAGCTTCGTTGAAGCTTTTGAAAGTGGTCCTTTTGGAATATATAACGTTTTTCTTGCCAAACAGAATATGTGAAAACGTATGGTTTGTAATCTCGTGACCTGAAGAGATTATCTCGTCAATCAGGTCGGGGGTATTCACGGCGCCTGCAAGCTTGTCGTAGTTGAATTTGGGGTAGTGATCGAACTTTGTACCACTCCAGGAAGGAGTACCGATTTTTCCCGGAGCATCTGGGTAATTATTCTCGGTTGTTCCGATAACGTCAAACGTACCCTTAGCCCCAAACGAATTAAGTGTATCAAGAATAGTCTTGGTAATATCTGAATCATAGGTTGGGCCGTCGTCAAAGGTCATAGCACAAACACGGCGTGAGGTTTTCACTCGTTCAATTCTTCTGCAATAAGACACGAAGGGCACTGGCTTTGGCTTTATAATGCTCTTGATTATTTTTGCAAGCTTAATTATTTCAACTTTACTCATTTTTACCTTCTTTTCCGTAAAATATCACATAATATTGGCTGTGGGTCGAAAATTGAAAAGTTCGCAATTTTAACTAAAGGGTTGATAGCAATTAAAAGGGTTTTAAAAGCTTTATTGAGTCTTCTTGCCTTCAAATATGACACGAAGGACGCAAGGATATTTGGAAAGAATTTGACGGTTACATAGTTATATGAAAAGTCGGAGGAGTAGCTCTCTTTGCGTGATGCGTGAAGATAAGCGGTTAAAAAATCCGACCTTGCACAGTAAGTTGCACAAAAGCTACCCCATATGCGAGGGTTAATTTCGAGAAAATAGTATTTGCCGTCTTTTTCCTTAAATTCAAGCATTGCTATTCCCGAGAAATTAGTAGAGGCCAGCATTTTGTAGCATTGGTCAACAAGTTTACCATCGTAAAAGGTTTTAAGTGCACAAGATGGTCCGCCGTCTGCAGGGTACTCGGCAAGCCGTTTGTGGCAAAACGCCGACGTAAGCCTGCCCTCACTGTCTATTACAAGCGATACTCCAACACCCACGCCCTCAATATATTCCTCGATAATAGGCTCACTGTCATACTTAGAAAATGCCGACAGCGCCTCCTGAAGCTCTGATTCGTTAGTTGCTATTTTGTATCTGTCACTTGCTTTAAGAGCAAATTTTTCACCGCAAAAGGGCTTGACAACTATTGGAAAGCGGTGCTCGGAGGTGATGACCTCGGGCACGGGAATGGAAAAACGCCTTGCAAGCTCTTTGGTTTGCTTTTTATCGTTAAGCGTGTCGAGAATATCGGTGCTTGCCACACAAAAGTCAGCAACCTGCGAAAACCTTTTTTTGTTGCTTGCAAGGATGTTTAAAGTAAAGACACCGATGGGTAAAATAGTTGGTCTCTCTAAATTTTGACAAAGTTCCAACAGGGCAGAGGTGTATTCTTCTTTGTTGTCGGGAAGAATGAATTTTTTGTAAATATAACGAGAGTGAAATGCGGGCGGATTCGGCGCCGAATCGGTTGTTACGGCAACGATTTTTTCATCGAGCTTGTGTAATGTATGAATAGCCGCAATTGCATTTCTATATTTACAGTCTGTTATGATAACCATTTTCTCACCCCTTTTTAACATTTTATCACATGTCAATTAAAAGGTCAATGAATTTTTGAAAATCAAGCTGGAAATAGCGGTGAGGTTAATTATCATCATTATACCGTTGGCAATTTCGGAGTAGGTGACTATCGGGTCAATGTCAATAGTGCTGGACAAAACGATAAGCGCCGTAAAAACTATCAAATAAATTTGCTTTGCTTGCTTCTTTCTTGTTATAAACGAGAGGGAAGTTTGCCCGATGTTGTACCAGCATACGATGCTGGAAAAGGCAAACACCAGCATCGAAGCGCCGTACATAACCTTTCCAAATCCCCCAAGCGACAGCCGAAACACTTCACTCGTCATATTGCTAATTCTCAAGGCGTTAATCTTATCCCAATAAAGAAGTAAAACGACACCCGTTATTATGCAAATGACGGTATCAACCAAGGCTTCTATTGCACCCCAAAGCCCCTGCGCTTCGGGTGAGTTGCTGGTGGTTGAATGAGAAAAGCCTGCACTGCCCATACCTGCTTCGGAGGAAAAAACAGACTTTGTAAAGCTTGTAGTAATACAGGCTTTTATTGCCGACCATTTGATAGCGAGTAAAACGTTATTGACTGAAAACATTTCTTTTGTTATTTTTGGAAATTCTTCTATTTTCGTAAAGAAAATTATAATTATAAGCACAACGTAAATCGAGGAAAACAAGGGGACGAATATTTTTGAATACGCCTTAATGCTTTTAGTTCCTTTGAAACCAACGGCAAAAAATGTCAACGCTAAAACTACGGCTATTATAATTTCTGCATTCTTGTCATCGGTGGTAAAAGCAGTAATTGCCGTTTTCGATTGTGAAAGGTTTCCCATTCCAAAGGAAACGGCTATTGCCGACAAAGCGAATATAACTCCCGACGCCTTCGTGCCAAGTATTTCCGTGACGTAGCATATTGAGCCATAGTTGCTCTTCTTTTTAGTTTTGTGCGACATCGCAAAATATACTTCAGCAAACTTTATCGTCATTCCTATAATCCCTGCAAATCCCATCCATATCAGCGTGTACGGTCCGCCGTCACGCAAAGCACCTGCAATGCCAATTGTGTTTCCCACACCAATCGTTCCGCCCAGCGACAGACACATTGAACTGAATGCATCGGGATTATCCTTGATGCTGAATATTGTTTTACCAAAAAGAAGGCGCGGATTTAGAATTTTGAATTTTGTTTTAAGCAGAATGATAAAGCTTAATATTATTAAAAAGCCTATTGTGTAGGGTCCCCACAAAAACGTTTTGAAATTTTCTAACATATTTTCACCAAAATTGAATTTATATCTTAACAAAATTAAAAAAGTATGCTATAATAGAAAAAATGATAATTTGAAAGGATTTTATATAATGCCAAGAGATATTTATTTCAGGACATCGCTTACAGGCTATAACAAGAGTGACGTTATCAGCTTCATTGAAAAGTTGAATAACGAGCAGGTTACTCGAGTTAATGAACTTAACGAAAAAATCCGTTTATATCAAGTGGAGCAGAAGAGGCTGCTCGACGAGCTTGAAGAAGAAAGGAAGAAGTCCAGAGAGCTTGCTGACGCACTTTCCGAAACCGACGAAAATAGAATTGCCAACGATGATAAGGCTCGTAAATACGACGCAATGCAGGAGACTTATGCAGATATAATGCTCGATGCAGAACGCACCTCTAAGGAAAAGTTGAAATTTGCCGAGGAAGAATCTCAGAAGATTATAAACGATGCAAACACCTTGTATGAGGAGCGGACCAAAGAGCTTGAAGCGTTAAGAGCAAGCATTTTCTTTGAAAACAAAAGAATTCTCGAAACCTCAAAGGCTGAAATTACTTCTCTTCTTGACAAGCTTACCTCACAGCTTGAAGAAGGTCTTACAAAGGTTGAATTGAAAGAAAACGATGAGTAAGGTATACATAAATCTTGACGAAATAGAAGAATATATTGACAGTATCAAGTGCGGCGACGAGGTTTTTCTGACGGGCACGCTT
>JAZSLY010000090.1:0-13960 GCA_045535585.1 Eubacteriales bacterium | reverse complement strand
CCCGAAGTTGACAAAGTATTTGGGCAAAAGACAAAGGAATTTTATTCGGATGCTTCCGACATTACAACCTCCACTTCCAACTCCTCGCCGTCACGGTACACCTTCACCTTTACGTTGTCGCCGGGCTTTTTGGAGTCGATGAGGGAGATGAGCTCGTCGTCGGTGGTGATTTCCTTGCCGTCAAATTCTACGATAATATCGCCGATTTTAATTCCGCCGGCTGCGGCAGCGCCGTTCTTGCTCATGAGAACTACGAGAACGCCCTGAGGGAGCTCGTGCTTTCTGGATTCAGCGGCAGTAATTTCACGGTAGGTTATGCCGAGTGCGGCTTTACCGGTAACGAAGCTGTCGGCAGGACGCTCTACAACGGCGCCGTTTTCGCATATCTGGTCAACGAGTGCCATAACTCCGTTTATGGGGAGTGCAAAGCCGATGCCCTCATAGCTGGTTGAGGAAAGCTTGAGAGTGTTAATGCCGATTACCTCGCCCCTTGAGTTGAGAAGAGGACCGCCCGAGTTACCTGGGTTGATAGCGGCGTCAATTTGAATTACACTCATTTTTTTCTGTATTCTGCCATAATAATCAGTAATGGAGATTTCTCTGTCGGTCATAGAAACCATACCGCGAGTGGCAGTACCTGCAAGGTCGATGCCTGAGGGACAGCCGATAGCAATAACCGTGTCGCCTGCAACGACGGCGTCGGAGTTGCCGATAACGAGAGCGGGAAGCTTGCCTTCGGGCTCAACCTTTAAGACGGCAACGTCGGAAAGAGCGTCGTAGCCTACGATGTCGGCATCCATTTCGGTGCCGTCGGCAAGAACTACGGTAATCTTCACGGCGTCCTCAATAACGTGGTAGTTGGTGACGATATAGCCGTCCTCGGTAATGATAAAGCCCGAGCCAACACCCTCGGAGGTCTGAGTGCCGTAGAAGGAATAGTAGCTCTCCACCATCGTTCTGATACCAACGACGGAGGGCTTGGCAGCGGCGATTATCTCCTGACTCGTCAGCTCCTCACCCGTGTAAACACCGTTTATCTGGGGTATCTCGGTAATAGTGGAGGAGGTAATCTTCTCCATTATATTTTCTTCTTCCTTGTCCTTATTTGAATTAAAGGCAGCAAAGGCGTTTTTGGGAGAAGAGGGGGTGTCTTGTGAGGTGAAATAATAAGTAGCAAAGGCGGAAGCGGTAGCAACGAAAAGAAGGGACATTACGGCGGCAAAAACCTTTACCCCTCTGCCTCGGTGCTTCGCGCGCTTTTCGTACTTTTCGTATTTCCATTGCTCAGAAAATCCGCCGTAGCTATTCTGCTCGCGGAAGGTGGCGTCCTCTATTGCGTCACTCTGTGCTTCTACCGTCTCGTCGGTTTCAGGGGTCGTATCGTCAATCGTCATTTCAACCTGATTTTCTATAGGCTCGGAGGTATTCTCCACAGCTTCTTCATTTTCAATTTTATCAAATTCGTTCATAAGCTCCTCCTTGGGATAAGTCTTTCGTGCTTTTATGATAACACATATTTTTTAATAAATATTGTTCAAATTGAGATTATTTAAAGCCATTTTTTAAATATTTTGTTAAGACGCGCCCCTTTCTTGACAAAAATTACAATTTATGCTATCATTACCAATACTTGATTAAAAAGTTAGGAGAAGTTAAGAATGAATCTCACCGTTTCGTTTTTTATTACCGCTCTTTTCCTTGGAATAGGTCTTGCAATGGACGCCTTCTCGGTGTCGCTCGTTGCGGGAATGGGCGAGCCTTGTATGAAAAAAGGTAAGATATGCGCCGTTTCAGGCACCTTCTCATTCTTTCAGGCGCTGATGCCGATGCTGGGTTGGCTACTCGTAACCACGGTTGTGGAGCTATTTTCGGCAGTTAAGCCCTTCATTCCCCTCATTGCGCTTATTATTCTTTCGTACATAGGAATAAAAATGATAATAGAGGGCATTAAAAGCCGTCACGAATGTCCCGCGTGCCGAAAGGTGAGCTTTTCATCTCTTATAGTTCAGGGCATTGCCACCTCCCTTGACGCACTGTCGGTAGGTCTTGAGGTCTCCTCCTACAGCTTTGCCGAGGCGCTGGTAAGCGCGCTCGTCATCGCTCTCGTGACCTTCGTTATCTGCTTTATGGGCGTTATCATAGGCAAGAAAACGGGCGCTCTGCTTTCCTGCCGTGCGACCATATTTGGCGGTGTGATACTCACCCTCATCGGTCTTGAAATATTTATAACGAGCCTTTTTTAAGGTGTTGCAGTAACCGAATAAAACAAATTTTAATTTTTTTGTTGACAAAAGTTAAAATATAATGTATAATATCACAGTATGAGTTGCTATATATTAGTAGCAATATCTTCTTACCTTCGGTCACCGAAGGTCATAAGTCCATAAGGAGGTGCAATAACATGGAAAAGATCACATCAAAGTATGAAGCAATCTTCGTTGTTGATGGTACATTGGCTGAGGAGGCTGCCGTTGAGCTTATCGGTAAGTTTAAGGCTCTCATCGAAGCTAACGCTACTATTGACGAGGTGCAGGATTGGGGCAAGAAGCGTCTTGCATATCCTATCAACGATGTTACTGAAGGATATTACACACTTGTTCATTTCACAAGTGAGCACAGCTTCCCCGCTGAACTTGAAAGAAACTTCAACATCACCGATGGTATTCTTCGTGCGCTTGTTGTTAAAGCAGGCGAGTAAGGAGTAGATTATGGCTTCATTCAACAAAGTTATACTCATTGGTAATCTTGTAGAAGACCCTGAACTCAAGCAGACACAAAGCGGTGTTCCCGTTACTAATTTCAGAATCGCCGTTTCTCGCCGATTCCAGAGTAAAGAGGGCGGTCAGGACGCCGACTTTATCAACATCGTTTGCTGGCGCCAGAGTGCCGAGTTTGTAAAGAGATTTTTCACCAAGGGCAAGAGCATTCTTGTTTGCGGTTCTCTGCAGTCGCGTACCTGGACAGACAACAACAATCAGAAGCGCTATACCGTAGAGGTATTGGCAGACGAGGTTTCCTTCGTTGAGAGAAAGTCTGACGGAGCTCCCGCAAGAGAGCAGATGTCAGCCCCCGCTCCCTACAGTAATGCAGGCGAGGGTATCTCCTTTGAAGAGATGTCAACCGACGACGACCTTCCCTTCTGATTCCAATAATTTAAGGAGGTAATATCATGGATAAGGATATGCAGAAATCATTCAAGCCCCGCAAGAAGAAGAAAGTTTGTGCTTTCTGTGCGGACAAGATAGAACACATTGATTACAAGGACGTACCCAGACTCAGAAAGTTTGTTTCCGAGCGTTCAAAGATTCTCCCCCGTAGAATCACAGGTACTTGCGCTAAGCATCAGAGACAGCTTACCGTTGCTATCAAGCGTGCTCGTCATATCGCAATTCTTCCTTACATCAGCGACTAATGAGCTGTTGTGCTAAATAAAATAAGGAGGTAATTGAAATGCAGATATTTCTTGGAATTCTTCTCCTCGTTATGTCCGTCTTTCTCGTAATTGCAATTCTTATGCAGAATGCAAAGTCAAAGAGACTGTCAGGCACTATCGCAGGAGGCGCCGAAACTTTCTTCGGCAAGGAAAAGTCACGCACTATTGACGCCGTGCTTTCCAAAGTTACAACTATTGTAGCAATTCTTTTTATCCTCGCAGTTATCATCGTCTACGTGGCATTCGGTTCAAGCTATCAGGAATATATGACTCCTGATACAAACAACACAGGCGCCCTTCCCAACACCGATGCCGAGACTCCCGTGGAGACACCTGACGCTGACGCCGAGACTCCCACCGAGACTCCCGATGCCGACGCTGAAGCTCCCGTGGAAACTCCCGAAACACCTGCCGAGACTCCCGCAGAAACTCCTGCCGAGACCCCCGATGCAGTTGTAGACGAAGAGTAATATTAAATAGTTGTTAAAAACGCCGTGCTGATTGAAGCACGGCGTTCTTTTTTGTTTACTAGGAAATTGCATTAAATTGGAACTCGCCGTTTTTCTTTATTTAGATAAAAAACGCATTACGATAGGCGAGATATGCCAGCGGCTGCTAGCCGCTTTTTTGTCAAATAGCAGCACTGATTTTAAGGCAATTTAATAATAGGTTAAAAATTTTAGCCCAAACTGGAAATAATTGTAAAAAGCTGTTGACAAAAATGGTAATTTGTGGTATTATAAATATGCGCTGAGAAAAGTGCTGAAATTTCGGAATAAAAAGAGAAATATGAAAGAGGTGTTATTATGAGAAGAAAAGGAAACACAAGAACGATTGACGAGCTTGGACGAATTGTCGTACCTATTGAATTCAGAAATGCGCTGAACGTAAAGCCGGGAGATTTTTTTGATATGGAATTAAACGGTGAAAGCATTATAATTTCCAAGGTTAATCCTGCCTGCACCTTCTGTTCTTCTACGGATGAGCTTATCACCTTTGAGGGAAAGACCGTCTGCAAGAAATGCTGCGAAAAAATCTCTAATCTCTAATAGTGGTGAGCCACCACGGGCATAGCTCGCCTATCCTAACACTTATTTTAACCCAAAAAGGCAAAATGGCGAGGTCTCTTTAATTCAAGCTTTAAATATAAAATTGTGGTGAGCCACCACAGGCATAGCTCGCCTATCCTAACGATTATTTAATACTTTTTTCGTTAAATAAAGGTTGTGATTTCTCACAACCTTTTTGTTTTGCCGTCGTCTAAAATAGAAAAAGGCAAAAATTTACCAAAATCTATTTTATAGTATTGACTATTATTGTTTTTAATGGTAATATTAATATAGAAAAAGGTAAATAATTACTAAAATCTATTTTAGAATGGAGCGCAGAATATGGAAATTAAACGCGATATATATTTAAATAAACTGATAAGCCTGAAGCACAATGGGCTTATCAAGGTTATTACGGGCATCAGGCGGTGCGGAAAATCGTATCTTCTGAACAACATCTTCTATAATCATCTGCTGGAAAGCGGTGTAGATGAAAAGCATATTATCCGTTTTGCGTTTGATTCGGGTGACGACCTCCATTTGATTGGTGAAAGCATTATAGAAATAGAAAAGCAAAACAGAAGGGTGGACCCCGAAAAATTTATGGAATACGTCCGTAGTCAAACGGTGGACGGTGAAACGTACTATCTTCTTTTGGACGAGGTACAGATGCTCGATTGCTTTGAAACGGTGTTAAACGGCTATCTGCGCCGAAAAAATATGGACGTATACGTTACGGGAAGCAATGCAAAATTTCTATCGAAGGACGTTATTACCGAGTTTGCGGGTCGTGGTGATGAAATTCATATGTACCCTTTAAGCTTTTCCGAGTTTATAACGGCTTACAAGGGTGACAAGTATGAAGCTCTTTCCGAGTATATGCTCTACGGCGGTATCCCCTTGGTAGTTCTCAAGGAGGGCGCGGAAAACAAAGTGGCAGCACTCGAAAATCTTTTCAGCGAAATTTACATCAGGGATATCCAAAAAAGAAACAAGGTCAGAAACGTCGGTGAGCTTGAGGATTTATTAAACGTAGTATCCTCTGCCATTGGTTCATTGACCAACCCCGAAAAGCTGAAAAACACCTTCAGGTCTGCAAAAAATTCTAAGATTACCTCAATAACTATCAAAAAGTATCTGGATTTTCTTGAAGATTCGTTCCTGCTTGAGTCGGCACAACGGTACGACGTTAAGGGCAAGGCATATATTGAGACGCCAAAAAAATATTATTTTTCGGATATGGGGCTTCGCAATGCACGCCTGAATTTCAGACAACTCGAGCAGACTCACGCAATGGAAAACGTAATCTATAATGAGCTGAGACGGCGAGGATATCGAGTTGACGTAGGCGTCGTGCCCGTAGTTGAAAAGGATAAAGACGGAAAAGCGATGAAAAAGCAGCTTGAAATAGATTTTATATGCAACCTCGGCTCAATGAAATATTACGTTCAGTCTGCATTTTCACTTCCCGACGAAGAAAAGAGAGCTCAGGAAATCAAACCGTTTAAGAAAATCAACGATTCGTTCAAAAAAATTATTATAACGAAGGATATCGTTAAGAGTTACTACGATGAAAACGGAATTCTGACTATGAGTATTTACGATTTCCTCACGGACGAAAAAAGCCTTGAAAGATGAAAGCCTTCCCCCGCAGATACAATTTTTATATACACAAACTAATTTAAAAAAGCGGCTAGCAGCCGCTGGCATATCTCGCCTATCGTAATGCGTTTTTTACCTAAATAAAGAAAAACGGCGAGGTCCAATTTGATGCAATTTCCTAGTAAATAAAAAGAGTTTAGCGGAAAATCCGCTAAACTCTTTTTCGTTCTCAATTTTTTATTTTTCCTATGGGGTAAAATCCGTCGGGGGTGCGTGGAATATCGGTGGCGAGGTACAGGTTGCCTTGCGGGTGCGCTATGCCAAGCTCTACCGAGTATTCGCCATTATCAATTTTTTCGGGGTCAAGCGGTAGTGACACCTCAAAGTCACCGGGGAGTGCACGGGTGAGGTCGAAGTGAGTATCGAAATCGTAGATTTTCTCGCCCCGAAGCCTGATGATGAGGGGGGCTTTTTGGTAAATAGGAGCAACGCCCACGTTGGACAGCGCCACCTTTATCTGCTTTTCGTCACATTCCGACCATCTGACAGTATAGTGATAGCCCATTTTTGCGACCCAGCCGTCTACCTTTTCGCGCCATTCGGGAGGCACGGGCATACTTTTTGCGTTGAAGGTACTAATATGCCAGGAAAGTGATTTCTCGATAAGAGCGTCTATATCCCAGCCCTTTCTCTGCCACTCTCCAAGCCACCAGTAAGACTCGAAGGAAACGGGGGCAACCTTCCATACGCCCTCCACCCTTGACATCTTTACGGGGTAATGCTCGTTAGTGTGGAAGGGCTCACCGTAGCCGTCTCCCCTGACGCCAACGTTTCTTCTTTCTCTTGCCTTATGTAAAATTTCGGGCAGACCCACCTGACACATAAGCTGAGTGGTAGGGAAAGCATCAAGATAGCTCTCTACCATTTCCCATATGACCGCATCGCCAAACTCCTCCAGCTTGTGACCCTCGCCCCAAGCACCCGGCACGGAAATATCCACCGATGCAAGACGGGGGTCGCCGTCAAAGCGAGCGCCGAGGGCACGGACAGCCTTACAGAAAAGCTCGATGAAAAGGTGGTCTGTGGGTGAGTCCTTTACCCTCTGCCCCTCGGGGCGCTCAGGGCACGGAATAAGCTCCTTCAGCCAAGAGGGCACGTCGTCCTCGGCTCTGGTGGAGTGCGCCATAAGGCGAAACGCCACTACCTGACCTTTTTCTTCTGCCTTTTTGAGAATTTCCTCTATAAAACCGTAATTGTACTCGTTGCGTCGGGGCTCGAATTCCTTCCACAGAGTTCTGATGTATACCACGGACGCCTGAGGATAGTACCCCTCGTCACGCTCAATCTCTATTGCGCCTGCCGATACGGGATAACACTCCACGTTTTCGGTCTCGGTCATATTTCTGTCGGGAGACACCACAAGGTCGGCGTAAAGCTTCTCACCGTCAAAGTGCTGAAAGCTCATAAGCCCAACGTTGAAATTGACCTTTTCTTCTTTCTTGTAGCTAAAATAGTTCTTCATATTTACCTCTTAAAAAGGCTGTAAACCGTAAGAGTTTACAGCCTTTTTATTTTGTTAGTGCTGAATGCTGAATATAAAATTAAGGTAGTTTAGCGGAAAATCCGCTAAAAGCTTTTTGATATTTTGCCTTTAATTTTAACTAGCCCGAGGGCGACGGAAAAATTCGGGGAGATTTGTCAAACCGAAGCTCGTCGCCGTACGATTGTAACGGGCATGAGCGGGGGATTTTTGCCGTGAAGCAAAGCGAAACGAGCAAAAATTCAAGCCATACAGGAAGCGAATCCGAGCATTATGCGAGGATAAAGCTTATCGTAGTAGCGAGGTTTGGCAAAAGAAAAAATTATAAACCCGTAAAATTTGTTTTCAAATTTTACTTACATATAAACTCTGCTTTGAAACAAGCTTGTTCCGTAGCAAAATAATATACTACATATTTTTTCGTTCTCACCAATTTTAACTAGCCTACTTGATTATGCTGTTTGCTAAATCGTCAACAAACGGAATCTTCAAGGTTGACTTGCTCACAGCCTTAACGCCGAGAAGCACGAGAACGACGTTCTCACAGAGTGAGAGTGCGTTCTGGAGGAAGTAAATGATGTCTGTCAGCCATTCGATGCCGAAGTAGCTGCCGTTGAAGATGCTGATAATATTGTTGATAAGGCTGATAATCGAGGGAATAAAGCCCAATACAACCGAAGCGGCGCCGATTGCGATGATGAAAAGAAGCACCTTAACGGTGATATATTTCAGCCACTCGTCACTCTCGCAAAGGAGAACGTAGCCTGCAAGAAGCAGGAAAGCCATACCGAGTCCGTTGAATAATGCTACAAAGCACACAAGTGCCGCCATAAGTCCTGTTGAGATACCGAGTTTAGTTTTCATAGTTTTTTCCTTTCTTACTGTTGGTCTTTTGTTTCTTCATTGTCTTTTGCTTCGTCTTTTGCTTCGCCGTCTTCGTCAGGCTTGACCTTCGCGCCGCAGCCCGTGCAGAAAACAGCACCGTCGGTCAGCGCCGCACCGCATTTTTCGCAGGTAGCAGTACCGCGGATAGCGTTTATCTGTGCCTTAAGCTGAGCAATCTTTTCTTCCGAAGCCTTGATTTCGTTTACAAGGGGAAGAAATTCTCCCTCGCTTCTGTCACCTATCTTCTGGACGAAAAGCTTGCCGATCTTGGTGTAATTATCGTCAATCTTCTTTTCCTCCTCGGAAACGGAGAAATTGAGCTTTGTGATTTCCGCAAGCTCTTTTCCCTTTTGAGTAACAGTCTGGGTCGCGCGGCTTACCTTTTTACCCAAATCATCAAAAAATGACATAATTCTCTCTCCTTTTCTAAAATATTTTTTATTGTATTATATTAAGACGTCCCGTCTTTGTTTACTTAACCTTGATACCAAGCTCCTCCAGTGCCTTTTCGGGAACCTCGGAGGGACATTGAGTCATCAGCTCGGATGCGTTCTGCACCTTGGGGAATGCGATAGTATCACGGATAGCGTCAAGTCCGAGCATAAGGCTTACGAGACGGTCGAGACCGAAGGCAAGACCTGCATGAGGGGGAGCACCGTACTTGAAGGCTTCAAGCAGGAAGCCGAACTTTGCGTCTGCGTCCTCCTTGGTAAGTCCGAGAGCATCGAACACCTTGGACTGAAGGTCCTGACGGTGAATTCTGACCGAGCCTCCGCCAAGCTCCGTACCGTTGAGAACGATATCGTAGGCACGGGCGTAAACCTTTTCGGGTGCGTTACCGAGGTACTCTATATCCTCTTCTCTGGGTGCGGTGAAGGGATGATGCATAGCAACGTATCTGTCGTCCTCCTCGCTGTACTCGAACATCGGGAAGTCGGTAACCCAGAGGAAATTGAAGTCGTCACGACGGCGAAGTCCAAGCTTCTCGGCAACCTCGCATCTGAGAGCGCCAAGGGAGTCGAACACCACCTTGTTCTTACTGTCTGCAACAACGAGCAAGAGGTCGCCCTCGGCAAAGCCCGTAAGTCCGTAAACCGAACGAAGCTCCTCTTCGCTGAGGAATTTTGCAAATGATGAGGACTGCTCCTCGCCCCACTTGGACCAGGCAAGTCCCTTTGCACGATAGGTCTTTACAAAGTCGGCAAGCTTATCAATCTCCTTGCGGGAGAAGGATGCACCGCCCTTGATGTTGATAGCTCTTACCGAACCGCCCTCGGCGATAGCCGACGAGAACACCTTGAATTCGGTGTCCTTCAGGACGCTGGAGATATCGCAAATCTCGAAGCCGAAGCGAAGGTCGGGCTTGTCCGAGCCGTATCTGCTCATAGCCTCGTCCCAGGACATACGGCGGAGAGGAAGAGGAATATCAACGTCAAGAATTTTCTTGAAGAGAGTGGCGATAAAGCCCTCTACCATCGTCATAATATCGTTTTCGTCAACGAAGGACATTTCAAGGTCGATCTGTGTGAACTCGGGCTGACGGTCGGCTCTCAAGTCTTCGTCACGGAAGCACTTTGCAATCTGGATATATCTGTCGAAGCCCGAAAGCATCAAAAGCTGCTTATAGAGCTGAGGTGACTGGGGAAGTGCATAGAATGAGCCCTGATGAACACGGCTGGGAACGAGGTAGTCACGAGCACCCTCGGGAGTAGATTTGATAAGCACGGGAGTCTCGATTTCGATAAATCCGTTATCCTCGAAATACTCTCTTGCGTGTCTTGCTATCTGTGAACGAACAAGGAGATTTTTCTGGAGAGGCGCGCGTCTCAGGTCAAGATATCTGTACTTGAGCCTCAACTCCTCCTTGACGTCGGTTTCGTCCTTTATCTCGAAGGGAGGGGTCTGGGCAATTGAGAGCACCTCAAGCTTGTCAACGTAGAGCTCAACCTCACCCGTGGGGATGTTGGGGTTAACTGCTCCCTCTCCCCTGAGTCTTATTTCACCCTCTGCCGCAAGAACGTATTCTGCACGGGCAGAGAACGCCTTTTCAAAAACCTCACGGTCGGTTGCGTCGTCGAAGGCGAGCTGAATTACGCCCGTTCTGTCCCTCAAATCAATGAATATCAGAGTGCCGAGGTCTCTCTGCTTCTGTACCCATCCGCATACCTTTGCTCTTGTGCCTGCATCCTCTGCGGAAAACTGGGCACAGTATTTAGTTCTATACATAATAACTCCTTTATAGCAGAACAGTCCGCTATTAAATTTTGCTTTATTTTACTTTTTCAGACAGGGATTCAGCGTCGGTGAGACTTACCTCCACGCTCTCGCCCGTTTCCATATTCTTCAGGGTAGCGACGCCGTTTTCAATTTCGCTGTCGCCGATTACCATTGAATAGGGAGCGCCCAGCTTGTCAGCGTATTTCATTTGGGCTTTAAGGCTTCTTCCCACCTGATCAAAGGAGGCGTTCACCCCGTACTTTTTAAGGGCGAGGGATATTTCAAAGCTCTTCAGCCTTGCTTCGTCACCCATAGATGCGATATAAAGGGAGGGGGTATTCCTTCTGTCAGGGAGTGCGCCCTTTGCTTTAAGGGCAAGCATTACACGGGTAAGACCCATAGCAAAGCCGATGCCCGAAAGCTGAGGTCCGCCAAGCTCCTCCACGAGTCCGTCGTATCTGCCTCCACCGCAGATAGTGCTCTTAGAGCCGATATCCTCCGACACGAACTCGAAAACCGTTCTCTGATAGTAGTCAAGACCCCTGACTATTTTGGGATTGATAGTGTATTTAATTCCCGCTCTGTCAAGGTAGCGCTTGAGGGTATCAAGATGCTCCTGACACTCGGGACAAAGGTAGTCCACCGTCTTTGGAGCTCCCTCGGCAATCTCGGAGCAGACGGGACTCTTACAGTCAAGTATTCTCAAGGGATTTTTGTTAAGTCTGTCAAGGCAGGTCTCACAAAGCTCGTCTCGTCTTGCATCGAAATAGTCGTGGAGCGCCTTGTGGTATTTTGGACGGCAATGACGACAGCCGATAGAGTTTATTTCAAGGCTTACGTCAATGCCCAGATTTTTGAAAATATCGTTACCGAGGCTGATGACGTTGGCATCTGCCGCAGGGCTGGTAGCTCCGAAAAGCTCCACACCGAACTGGTAGAATTCTCTTGAACGGCCTGCCTCGGGCTTCTCGTAGCGGAAGCAGGAGATAAGGTAATAAAGCGGAAGGGGAAGCGCACCCTGACCGAGAGAGTTCTCGATAACGCTGCGCACCACGCCTGCCGTGCCCTCGGGGCGCAGGGTAATGCTTCTTCTGTCGTTGTCCTCAAAGGTATACATCTCCTTTTGAACGACGTCGCTGGTCTCGCCCACTCCCCTCTTATAGAGCTCGCTTGACTCTATGGTAGGAAGTCTTATCTCGTTATATCCGTAAAGGGCGGCGGTTTTCTTTATTGTGTCCTCAACCCACTGCCACGCACCGCTCTCGTCGGGCAGAATGTCAATAGTTCCTCTTGGCTTTTGTATCATATCAGCTAAAACCTCTTGTATCTTTATGTATTATTTAATGAGCATACGCCAGTCAAGGTCTCCGCGCTCCAGCGCCATAATAAGCGCCTCGGCGGTAGCAATGTTGGTGGCGTAGGGCACGTTGTATTTATCGCAAAGGAGCAATATCTCCTCCGAATCATAGGACGGAAAATCGTTTTCATCCTTGTCCCTGAAATAAAGGAGAAGGTCGATTTCGTTGTAGGATACCTTATTGGCGATCTGTTGCAGACCTCCGTGCTCCAGCATAATGAGCATCTCTATGTCAAGCCCCGTGGCTTCGCTGATATTGCGGGCAAGAGTCCCCGTGGCACAAAGCTCGTGCCTGCTGAGTATTCCGCAATATGCGATACAAAACTGTGTCATTAACTCTTTTTTCTTCTCATTAGCCATTATAGCGATTTGCATAGACGATATCCTTTCTGTCTTTATTTACCTTGAAATTGCATTTGAGCAACTTAATATAGCTTATATCTTTTGCGGCTTGGTAAAACGCCCTCTAAAAGACCCACCGTTTCTCCCTGAACGCGCCTTGCGATATTCTCTACGGCGCGTCCTGCCGTGGAGCGACGGTCTTCAACTACGGTCTTGCCCGAGGAGAGACAAAGCTCTACCCTCTTGTCGTATGGCACGACGCCGAGGAGCGTCACGGAGGAATGATTGATTATATCGGTGATTGAAATATTGTCACCCTTGCCCACAAGTGAGGGGTCAAAGGAGTTGATAATAAGCCTTATTTTTTCGTCGCCCGTACCGTAAAGCTCTCCCCCCAGCTTCTCTGCAGCTCTCACGGAGGCGGCGTTCTGCGTGCAGACAATAAGAGAGAGCGTCACCTCTCCGCTGTCCCGCGCCATATCAAGAAGCCGTCCCGCGCCTGCCGCCATATCAAGAATGACGTAGTCGAAGTCCTGCTTCACACTTCGAAGAAAGTTATTGAAAAGCTTCTGCGTAAGCTCAGGGGTATTCTCGGCGTTTACGTTCATAGGCGCAGACATAAAGAAAAGCTTGTCGCACCTCTCGTCGCCCTCGGCAGCAACGCCAACCGATGCCATACCCATCATAACGTCCCAACAGCTTGGCGACGCAGAATTCTCGTGTCCCAGAGCGATATCCAGACTCCTGACGCCAAAGTCCATATCCACCGCAAGGGTGGTATGCCCCTTTTTTGCCAGAGAATAAGCGAGGGCGGCTGTGACGGTAGTCTTGCCGACTCCGCCTTTAAGTGAGGAAACCATTATAATTTTACCCACGCTTTTCACCTCTGTATACTTTCTTAATATATATAATACCACATTACTTGTCAAAAATCAAGTGGGAAGGCACCGTAAGTTTATGAAAAATTCACCGTTTGTACTTGAACTTTCCGAAAGTATTTGGTAGAATATACGGGAACAAAACCAAAGGAGCCCCGTATGAAATACCTTTCCCCGAAGCGCACCGTGCTTTATCTTATTATATCGTTTTTTATTTTCTCTCTTATATACGCTATGCCCATCGTCCTGCAGGATATGACTCTGCAAAAGATAGTTTCCGTGTCCTATATCGTTATAGGCACCGTTACCGCAGGAGCGTTTTTCCTTGTCAACGGCGCCTCCACCACCATAGTCGAGGGCGATTATGAGAAGGATTTCTACAAGAAAATAAAGAACGGAACTGCAGAAAACGAGGGCGAAAACCTCCATTGGAATCCCCTCTCCCTATCGCTTGCACGCCGTATCTATTATTCAAAAATACTGCTCTGCATACTTTTTCCCATCGTGGTACTCTTCTTCCTTGAATATATATTCTTGTTGATAGATATGCTGTAAATAGTGCAAAGCACAAAACAAATAAGGAGATGTTAAAAAAGTCGTGAGCGTCAAAAACAAAAAAGAAAAACATTTAAGGCTATTCTAAAGATTTTTGCATAG
>JAZSLY010000027.1:0-2969 GCA_045535585.1 Eubacteriales bacterium | reverse complement strand
GGCTACGATCCGACTTGATCAACAAGCTTGCTTGTTAGGCGTAGGATGAGGGGATCTTCACCAAAGGTGAATATCCCTGTGGACACTCCTCGTGAGTGTCCTTTTGTTTTAGCGCAGTCGGCGGTCTTGAACACCGCCGCGGCGTTCGGGAGGCATCAAAACGTTGTCAAACTGTTGTCAAACTGTTGTCAAAATTCGAAAGGGTGTGATGATTCTGTGTTAAGATTGCATTTACAACCCCGCTTTTTATTCACCTATAAAAGCTATTACCGCCAATAAACTCGCGCACTATGCTCGTAGGAGGAATTTCGTCATCAACGTCTGCCTCGTGAATGTAATTTAACACCTTAACGATAGCACGAACGCGATCGTAGCATTCGTCGGTCGGATCAATAGCAGTTAAAAGCGGGAAAATGTGTTTTTTCAGCACCGCAAGCTCGTAGAGCGTCGAGCTGTTGAAAATCACGTCAGCATTCTCTTGATAGGGGAAAATCCACCTTTCCTCACCGCGACGAACCGAATCCCACATTGAAAGAGTCTTTTGAACGGACGCTCCGCGTGTTTCAAAATCGCGCACGATTCTGCGAAGCAAGCGCAGATAACTCGTTGGAATACGGTTATGATAATCGAGGTTAAGCGGGAGCAGGGGACTGACGTAAACCCTGAATATCAGACTAGAATCAAGTCCTTTTGGAAGCAACACAGGATTTAAGCCGTGCAAGCCCTCTACGATAATTACCGATCTGTCGTTTAACTGAAGCTTGTGGCCAAGCCACTCGCGTTTACCTTTTTTGAAGTTAAAGCTGGGCAGTTCTACGATTTCGCCCTTAAGGAGCGCTGTGAGCTGCTCGCTGAAGAGCTCTGTATCAATGGTATTGATATGCTCAAGGTCTATCTGTCCGTCAGGACCGGGCGCAATCTTATCTCTGTCGATATAATAGTCGTCAAGGCTCATAAGTATGGGGGATTTACCGTGAACACGAAGCTGGGTTGCGAGTCTGTTTGCAGAAGTCGTCTTACCCGACGAGCTCGGACCTGCAAGCATAACCGCCTTTGCACCACGCTCGCATATCATATCAGCGATTTGCGCGTATCTCTTCTCATGCAGAGCCTCGTTGACGCGTATAAGCTCTCTTACCTTGCCGTTTTCTACAAGCTTGTTTAGGTCGGCAACGGTCTCACACTCCATAAGCTCGCCCCAATTCTTGCCCTCGGTATAAACGCTGAAGAGATTGGGCATTTCACGATACTCGGCAACCTTATCGGGATTTTTAGCGTCAGGGAACAGGAAAATGAATCCCTCGGCCGCAGGAAGAATATCCCACGTCATAAGGAAAGCGGTGGAGGGTGCCATCTCGCCGTAATAATAATCCACGAAATCACCGTTTTCATAAACGTCAAGGGTGCTTCTCTTGCGGTACTTCAGCAAATCTGCCTTGTCCGTTTCTTTGGCGCCATTGTAATATTTTATAGCATCCTCGGTAGAAATCCTTCTGCGAAGCAGTGAGATGTTCTCTTTTACTATATTGCTGACCTCTTCTTTGAGCTTATCCGCAGAGAAATCCTCAACTCCCGTGACCTTAAAATAGGTTCCAAGTCCGAGGGTACAACTCATTTTTGCCTGTGCATCTGGCCAAAGGCGCTTAATAGCAAGGAAAAGAATGAATTGTGCGGTTCTGGTGTAAGCCTCGCGCGCGGCAGGATCGTCGTAGCGGAGCAGGCGAACTATTCCACCCGAAGCCTCCATAGCCTTTCTGACCGAGGAGCGTTCGGGAAGCAAATCCTTTTCTCTCTGTGGAATATAATTAAGCGTAAACACTCGACCCTTGATTTTTGCAACTATCGGGTCGGTGGCAAGCTTGCCGTGAAAGAGACCGAGCTCTCTTGTAATATCGTATAATGATTGCCCGGGCAAAGCCGTGACTTCAATTCCGTCTATATATAATTTCATATTGTTTTCCTTTCTCTCAAAGTTAGCCTAGGTTTAGAAAAATACAGTTTACTTTGCGGTGTAGAGAATATCGTCGTTTGCTTTGATTTCTTTAATATCTCCGCCGGAAAGGAAAGTAAATACTTCCTTTTTCGAAACTCCGACAATATCCATTATGAACATTGCATCAAGCAAGTATGTTTCTGCCTCTCTTTTTCCTGCGAAAAACGCGATTGTTTGGTTTTCTAAATAAATTAAATGTATCTCGTCGCTTTCGCTAATATTAAAATCATATTCGTCGTCAAACACTTTTATTCTGTCTTTATAGAGCGAAATGAAGTATAAAAGGCTGCTATCATCAGCGTTGACCTTAACGTCACGCAGCTTGCTTTCACGAGTCAGAGCTTTAACCGTGTGAAACATATTTATGCACAAAAGGCAAACGTTCATTACAACGATGGGCCAAGCCCCTACAATAATAGAATATATAGTGCTTATTACAGCACCGCACATATTGATAATTCTGAGCTTTGTCAGCGAGGTCATCAGCATTGATATTATCACCAAAGCCGTGCCGATATAACCGAATATTTCAAGTGGGATGTTTACTCCGTTTACCATTTGTTTCTCCTAGAAATTAAAAAAGCTGTCCACCGTTGAAAAGCACGCGGTAGACAACCATTTGCGGCGGTTTGTAGAAACGCTTGCCCTTATTGCAAGCATATACCTTGTAAGTTTTTGCTATGTTTGGAAAATTATTATAGCACAAATTGCACTAAATGTCAATGCTTTTTTACATAATTTTGTTGAAAAACAATAAAAGAGCCCCGAGCATATTGCTCAGGGCTTTTAAAATTTTATTAGAAGTTAAACTTCTTTCTGCCAACGTAGGAGGTGTGGAGAGCGTGGTGAGCTGCGTGACAGCCATAACCGCCCTTGAAGTAGTTGTCGTAAACCTCTTTGATTACGGGGTTGAGGTGCGACTTTCTCATCTCCATCTTGGTATCCTGATCGTAGAGAGCCTTAGCTCTTACGCTCT
>JAZSLY010000115.1:0-4944 GCA_045535585.1 Eubacteriales bacterium | reverse complement strand
ATCATCGCTCCCTGGCGTGAGTGGGATATCAAGTCGAGAGAAGAAGAGATTGATTACGCAGAGGCGCACAACGTTCCTCTTAAGATAAGCCGTGAGACTAACTACTCAAAGGACAAGAACATCTGGCATCTTTCACACGAGGGACTTGACCTTGAAGATCCTGCAAACGAGCCACTTTACAACAAGGAAGGCTTCCTTGAAATGGGAGTTTCTCCCGAAAAGGCTCCCGACAAGCCTACCTACGTAACCATTCACTTTGAAAAGGGTATCCCCACCGCTATTGACGGCGTTGAAATGGATTCTGTTGCTCTCGTTACCAAGCTTAACGAGCTGGGCGGTGCTAACGGTATCGGTCTCCTTGACATCGTTGAAAACAGACTTGTTGGTATGAAGTGCCGTGGCGTATACGAGACTCCCGGCGGAGCAATTCTCTACAAGGCACACGAGGTGCTTGAAACGATTACGCTTGATAAGGAAACTGCGCACTACAAGGCACTTGTTGCACAGAAGCTTGCAGAGCTTGTATACAACGCTCAGTGGTTTACACCTCTTACAGAAGCTATTCTTGCGTTTGTAAAGACAACGCAGAAGACGGTTACGGGTGACGTAACTCTCAAGCTTTACAAGGGTAATATGATCAACGCAGGCGTTACTTCTCCCTATTCACTCTACGACCCCGAAATTGCTACCTTCGACGAGGACGAGGTTTACAATCAGGCTGACTCGGCAGGATTTATAAATCTTTACGGTCTTCCCGTTAAGGTTTATGCAAAGATGAAGGCAAAAAACAACATTAAGTAAGAGGTAAATATGGAAAAACTTTGGGCAGGCAGGTTCACAAAAGAGCTTGACGAAATTGCGTTTGGCTTTAACTCATCTATCGACGTCGACTCCCGCATGTACCGCGAAGATATAACGGGATCAATAGCTCACGCGACGATGCTTGCAAAAAAAGGAATTATTTCCGACTGCGAAAGAGATGAAATTGTAATCGGCTTGCAGGGAATACTTTCCGACATAGAAAGCGGAAAGCTTGAAATAAGCAATAAAGCGGAGGATATACACTCCTTCGTTGAAGGCGAGCTTACTGCAAGAATAGGTAATTCCGGTAAAAAGTTACACACCGCGCGAAGCCGTAACGACCAGGTTGCCGTGGATTTGAGACTACATCTCAAAAATGAATCCGACGAGGTGCTCTCTCTCATCAAGGACTTAATTTCCTCTATCGTGGAGCAGGCGGAAAAGAACAAAGATACTATTATGCCGGGCTATACTCATCTTCAAAGAGCACAACCCATTTCCTTTGCGCATCACATTATGGCGTACGCCATGATGCTCAAGCGCGATTACGAAAGAATAGTTGATGCAGTAAAAAGGATGAACGTCTCCCCTCTTGGTAGCTGCGCGCTTTCTGGAACGACCTACGACACCGACAGAGAAATGACCGCAGAGCTTTTGGGCTTTGACTCCTATTCCCTCAACAGTATCGACGGAGTTTCCGACCGTGACTTTTGCGTGGAGCTTCAAAGCGCTCTCTCCCTTGTCATGATGCATCTGTCAAGGTTGTCCGAGGAAGTTATCCTCTGGTCAAGTTGGGAATTCAAATTCGTTGAGCTTGACGATGCCTACACAACAGGCTCGAGCATAATGCCTCAAAAGAAAAATCCCGATATGGCAGAGCTTGTAAGAGGTAAAACGGGCAGAGTGTACGGTAACCTTATGTCCACCCTCACAATGCTGAAGGGTCTCCCTCTTGCCTACAACAAGGATATGCAGGAGGACAAGGAGGCTATATTCGACAGCTTTGACACAGTCAAGGTTTGCCTGAAGGTCACAGCCCCAATGATTGCAACTATGACAGTTTTGTCGGAAAACACCTTGAATGCGGCAAACCGTGGCTTCATAAATGCCACCGACCTTGCCGACTACCTTACAAAGAAGGGTATGCCCTTCAGAGAGGCGTACAAGCTTACGGGTCAGATAGTGCGTTATTGCATTGAAAACTCACTCGTTCTTGATACAATGTCACTTGACGATTACAAGAAGTTTTCCGATATGTTTGAAAAGGATTTGTATGAGGAAATCTCCCTTTCCACTTGCATAAACAAGAGAATTTCTCAGGGCGGAACGGGTCCAAAGTCGGTTAAGACGCAGATTGAATATTTAAAAGAGTTTATAAAGTAGGCAATTGCAATATTGTTTTATGCAAATAAAAATTCTCGGCTATGCGCCGAGAATTTTTTTATCCGCAAATATCTTCAATAAATCCGCAAGCAGACTTTATTGCGTGAGTAAAGCGTCGCTTTGCGTCTCCCCCGCTTCTCATTTTGGAAAAGAGAAACGCGCCCGCCGTACCGCCGATAATCATACCGATTGCCAAGCCTTCCATTATCTTTACAGAATTCTTCATAACTACACTCCTATCAAATTTATTTGGTTGTAGTTATTATTACAGAAAGGTTTCCAAAATATACGGATTTGTAAATTTAATGCTACCTCGAGCCTCCGCCGACTCCACCGCCGGAGAAGCCACCGCCTCCGCCAAAGGACGCTCTGCCACCCGAGCCTGCACTTCTTGCTTTTTGCTCGGCAGCAATCATAGAACGGTACATTGATAAATGGTATACTCTGACCGTGCTTACACGCCTTGAGTAGTCGTCAATTTGCTCAATATAATCGGGATATATCTTTTTAAGCTGTTCAATGACACGATCGGCAATGCCAAACAAAGTGGCATAAACGAGATACTCCTGCCATATATCAACCTGCGCTACGTCCCGTTCGTCAATCAGGGTAAATTCATCAAGGTATTTTTTAAATCCGCAAAGCTCACCAAGCTCGGCTTTACCTGCATCGGTAAGACTCTTAATTCTATTGGAAATGCCGTCGCTGAATCCGCCAAGCGTGCAAAAAGCGCTCTCTCCGTTTTCCTTGACCTTATCAATAAACTTGCGCAATTCCGTATAATGCTTTGCAGAGTACCTTTCAAGCTCTTTTTCCTCCAGAACTCCATCCCCTGACGCAGATACGAAGATGTCGTACAGTTGGGCAAGGATTGGGTCATCAGGGCCTGATTTAAGAACTAAAGAGCATTTTTCTTTGATTTTACCAAAAGCACCTACTTTGTCATCGGTCTCGCAGATTATATTTCCGTCGTCTATCATCTTCATAATAGACGCGCCAATGATAGCGCCCTCTGTTCCGCCAATCGAAAACTTCTGTGCAAGGTAGTATGAGAGCGGCAGATTTTTGTGATTAGGAACGCCTCTAAAATATTCCGCCTCTTTGTAAAAGCGTTTGCGTTCAGCAGAAATAATAGCCGTATGAACGAGAGCAACAACAACTATTATCAGGCAAACAGCAACGAATATTATGCACATTATAATAGCGACGAGGTCATCTTCGTCCGAATAAGACGAGCCCTCAAACGCACGGTCCTTAACCTCTTCAAAAGAATAGTCGTAAGCTCTGGACGGATTTACTATTCCTTTATCAAGAGAAAACATTACCACAAAATAATTGTCGTCCTTGAGTGGTGAATAGGTGTGTGCAAATATTTTGCCGTTTTCAAAGCTTATCTCGCCGTCAAATCCGAAAGCCCATATATTTGCATTGCTGTCGTTTATGCTCTCCCCACCCTCAAGCGACATTTCAAATTCAACGTCGGTGGGAAACGTAGACATTTCGGGGTTGACGAACATAAAGTTAGAACCGTCGGCGTCCTTATAGGAAGCAACAAAATCACAAAGAAGGTACTCTATGTAATAGGTTCTGTCTCCATATTCCCCTATTCCCCAGCAAAGCTCAAAGCCTCCGTCGTCACGGGCGATAATTCCGCATTTGTTCTTCTTTTTAGACCTTGAAGCGTCAATGTCCCAGTTGTTTATAAATGCAAATTCGCCATTCTCGTCGCTGACGGAAAAATCCTTTATCTCAATGCCGTTAAGGTTACCTATTAGGATATAATTTTCGGTGCCGTCGTCAAAGGAGCCTTGCCACGTCTGTCTCACTTTTGCGTCTCCGTCATTTTCAATTACAACGGAAATATCTATTTCGGATACGTTGTTTGCAAAGGATGACAAAGACAAGCAAAAGGCAAGAAGCAAAAGTACAGATAGTCTTTTTAACATTCCTCAACCTCTGCGCATATTAGGCATATCGGCTTTCTTGTTATCCTCTTCAAGATATTCTCTCTTGTCAATTCTCATAAGAGATGCGGCAATCGACGTCGGGAACATACGAATTTCACGGTTCAGCTTTGTAACGGTGTCGTTATATACCAGTCTTGATTTTCTGACGAAATTCTCGTACTCATTGGTGCTATCCATCAATTTCGTATAATTCTCGTTTGCCTTCAGGTCGGGATAATTTTCGGCAACAGCCATAATATGAGTCATAGCTTCGGTGATAATATTTTCCTGCTCCTGAGCCTGCTTTGCAGAGCTTGTGCCGTTGATGGCTTTTCTCATTCCGATAACGTCGGACAGAGTCTTATATTCGTGCTCGTCGTATTCCTTGGTAATATCCACAAGTGCCGTCAGGGCATCAAAGCGTGATGAAAGCTGAACGCCTATCTGGCTCATTGCGTTATTGACGTTTTCGTCAAGTGTTACAAGCTTTCTCTGGGCAGAAATAAACCAGAGAACTACCACGACAACTACTGCTAAAATAATGATTATTCCCATATAAAATACCTCCAAAATAATATTTTTTACTGATTTTATGTTATCATATTTGTAGTGTATTTTCAATATTTTTTTGCAAAATATTACAAAAATCCACTTTTTAAATATTTATTTGTTTTTTGTAGGTTTACAATAGATGTGTTACAAAAAGAAATAAAAAAGTAGTGACGAATGGAAAATCCTGTGTTACAGTTAAGTTGCTCAGACAAAACAAACAGGAGGATAAACCACTCGTCATGAAAACTGTAACACAAACAAT
>JAZSLY010000045.1:0-4638 GCA_045535585.1 Eubacteriales bacterium | reverse complement strand
CGATATATTACTTCGTAATGCGATATATTTTTGAATATCCTCGCCGAAGGCGAGATATGTCAAAAATGAGAAAAGGAATTTATATCATATCGCAACCGAATAAAATGAGGTTATATCGAATTTGCAAAGCAAATATATCGCACGAGCGAAGCGAGTATATCGTTCAATAATAAGGGGCTGTAAAATTCTGTTTAACAGAGTTTTACAGCCCTTAATTTATCTGTTCGGATATTTATATTCTTTTGGAATACCCAATAGATAATCAGAGGAAACCTTGAAATAATTACAAAAAGCTACAATATCCTCTATACTCGGCTCACACTTTCCACATTCAATGTATGAAAGCTTGCGTTGGGTCATATTGACGGCTTTCCCAAGCTCTGTTTGGTTTAATTCTGCTTCTTCTCTTAAGTTTTTAATTCTTTCACCAAATCTCAAAATAAATACCTCACTTATAATATAGTTTTAATTATTATAAGTTAGACAAAAACTTTCTATTGACAAATAGACAAAAATCGTCTATAATTATTCCGGCGAGAATGATGTTGAAATATACATCAAGTAACGCAATTATATCGAAAGGAGGACATACTATGGCAGTTACATCTTTGGTATTAGGTATCCTCGCACTTGTTTTTCCGTTTATAGGTATGGGTTGGCTTAGTGCACTTGTGGGTATTATCGGTATTGTTCTTGGCGCTTTAGGAAGAAAAGGTGAAAAGCGCGGTCTTGCTACTGCAGGTCTTGTTATGTCGATAATCGCAGTTGCGCTTGGTTTGCTTTCATGGATTGCTTGTGCTGCATGTGTAGGCGGTATTGCAAGCCTTGCATAATTTTACCTAAATCAGAAACGAATCGGAATATCATATTATATTGTGATATTCCGATTCGTAATACTTTTTGGAGAAAATAATGCTTCCGTTTATAGATTTTTTTGGGGTTAAAATATCTTCATACGGTCTATGTATGCTTGCTGCTATAATTTTTGTAGTGCTCTTGAGTGCTAAAGAAGCTAAAAAAAGACAAATTCAGTTTGAAGACGTTATTGTTATCTCAGCGTTTATTCTTGCATTTTTTGTTTTTGGTGCAGGGCTTTTATATACAGTTGTTACTTATTCTTTTGAGGATATAGTGTCTCAAATAAAAAAAGGTGATTTTATATTTATAAAAAACGTAGGACTTGTGTTTTACGGCGGACTTTTGTTTGGAATTTTGGGTGCGTTTATAGGCGCGAGGGTAACAAGGGTATCAATTAAAAATGCAGAAGAAATTTTCGTTCCATATATTCCTCTTGGTCACGCTATTGGCAGGGTAGGTTGCTTTCTTGCAGGCTGTTGCAGGGGAATGGAATATGACGGTTTTCTTTCTATTCAATATAGTCGTTCGATATTTCCCGAGGAAACGAGTGCCCGATATTTTCCGACACAGATTTTAGAGAGCGTGTTAAATGTAATACTCTTTGTTTGTCTTTCTGCTGTTAGAAAACGAAAGCGAAAGCCATTCGACTTGTTATTTATATATTTATTGGAATACTCGGTTATGAGGTTTTTCGTTGAATTTTTAAGAGGTGATAGCATTCGGGGACTGTATTGGAAGCTTTCAACGAGTCAATGGATAAGTATATTTCTTATTTTAATATCCTCAATATATTTTATAACGAAAATGGTTTATTTAAAAAAGCTGAAATACAATAAAGAAAAGTAAATTTTAGGAGGTTTACGGTTGTGACGAAAAATTTTATTATTAGCTTTATTATTTTTGCAATTTTATTTATGGTTGCTTTAGGAACAATCCGAAATCGAAAATGATTTAATCGAACTCCTTTCGGTCAATAATAGACTGAAAGGAGTTTTTATGAGAAAAATATTACCTATACTTTTTGTGCCAATTTTTATTCTGCTTTTCTTTTTCGCACCTGAAAGTGAGTGTGCAGACGTTGCGAGAATTCACGTTATTGCCAATTCGGATTCGGAGGAGGATATTTCGGTAAAGCTGAAGGTTGCCGAGGCGGTTGTTGAGCTTTTGCGGGACAACAAATTTGATGATATGAAGGGTATTGAAACGGGGCTTGAGGAAAGCCTTCCTGAAATAACCGCCGTTTGTAACGAGACACTTGCCGACAGCGGTATGGAATATTTTGCCGAGGCGACGGTGGAGGTGCGCCATTTTGAAAAGACACCTCTCGGCACGGATTCTTTCCCCGAGGGTGACTATTTAAGCCTTGTGGTAACGTTGGGGGAAGGGAAGGGGCACAACTGGTGGAGCGTTCTTTTTCCCGATATATCCTTTGAGGCGTCCTTGGCGTCGGGGGAGGACGGTAGGTTTGGCAGGGCGGTAGTGCTCGGTGACGGGAGAATTGTTAAAATTCGTTCGTTGATTTATGACATTTTTAAGTTGATGTTGACAAAGAGGTGAAAAAGTAGTAAAATGAATAGCAAGGCAAAAAAATTACGAGGAACTTGTTATGCAAACCAAGAATACTTTTTTCAAAAAGCTTGGCAGTCTTACCGAAAAGTACATCATTATAGTTTGTGCTATCGTGTCGCTACTGTCAAACTTTGTAATCGAGTCACTCAGCAGACATTCCGTCATTGACGGATTTTTACATATATTCGAGTCGCCGAGAGTTTTCCTTTATAACTCTCTCGTAATATTCGTTGTTTCTCTGCTGAGCCTCTTTTTCAAAAAGAGAATATTTGCAATCACCCTTTCGGTTTTCCCCTTTATAGTGCTTGGCATTATCAACTGTGCCGTTCTGGCGCACAGAGTCACACCCGTTTCGGCAACCGACTTCGTTAAGCTAAGCTCTATTTTCAGCATTTTCAATCTCTACGTGGAGGGATGGGTGCTTGCTCTTCTCGTTGTGGCGGTTATCTGTATAATCATAGGCTTCATCCTTCTGTACCGTGTTACCCCCGTTCATAACAGAAACTTTTCAAGGGCGGTAGTTATATTTCCCCTTTCGGTAATCTGCCTTTCAATGCTCTTCAACACCTACGTTTCAAGGGGTACTTTATCCAAGAAATTCACTAACCTCAACGACGCCTACGAGGACTGGGGCTTTATTTACTGCTTCTCCTGCAGTGTTTTCGATACGGGTATAGATAGGCCCGCGAACTACTCCAAGGAGAACGTGACCACTATCCTTGACGAAATCAGGTCGGAGGAAACGAGGGTCCCCGAGGACAAGCCCAATATTATTTTCCTTCAGCTTGAGTCCTTCTTTGACGTAAACGAAATCAACTCGCTGTCCTACAGCGCAGACCCGATACCATTCTTCACTTCGCTGAAGAGAAACTATCCTCACGGACGGCTTCGCGTGCCATACATCGGCTCGGGAACTGCCAACGTGGAGTTCGAGATACTGACGGGAATGTCACTCGACTATTTCGGGCCGGGTGAATACCCCTACAAGACGGTGTTGCAAAGCACCGCCTGCGAGAGCCTTGCCTTCAACCTTTCCGAGCTTGGCTACTCCACCCACGCAGTACATAATCACAAGGGCGCCTTCTACGACAGAGCCCACGTATTTTCAAGCCTTGGCTTCGATACCTTTACCTCCTTTGAGTTTATGCAGAATATTGAGTATAACCCGATAGGCTGGGCAAAGGATAAGGTGCTTGCCGAGGAAATAATCGCCTGCCTTGATTCAAGCGAGGGAGAGGACTTTGTATACGGAATTTCCGTTCAGTCCCACGGCGTTTATTCTAAAACCTACCTTGAGGGCGTTGACTACAATTACGAGGTAACCGTGGAAAATCCCGAAACGCTGGTGGATAAGGTTGCCTTTGAATACTACCTCACGCAGATGAAGGAGGTGGACGATTTTATCGCAGACCTCATTCTTCAGCTCAGCGTCCGTGACGAAAAGACGGTTGTGGTATTGTACGGCGACCACCTGCCTTACTTTGGTCTTACCGACGAAGAGATGGCGAACGGCAGTGTCTACGAAACCGAGTACGTTATCTGGTCTAACTACGGTCTGGAGGCGGAGGCGAGAGACCTTTATTCCTACGAGCTGTCGGCACACGTTTTGGGCGAGCTTGGTATGAATAACGGACTTATCACCAAATTGCACCAGAATTCCGCAGACCGTGACGACGACTACTATAAGTATCTTGAAATGCTCCAATACGATATGCTCTACGGCAAGAAGGAGTGCTACGGCTACGAAATCGTTTATAAGCCCACCAAGCTCCAAATGGGCATAAAGCCCCTGACCGTTGAAAAGGCGGAGAACACCGAGGAGGGACTTGTGGTTACGGGCGATATGTATACCGACTTTACGAAGGTGACCATAAACTCCGAGAAATACGACGTAGTAAGGCTTGACACCAACGTTCTCTTGGTGCCCGACGTGGAGGCGAACTTCGGTGACGTTATCCGTACCATACAGACCAACGGAAAGCGTACTACCTTTGCAAAGAGTGAGCCCTATATTTATTCTATTGGTCACTCCGAGGAGAACTTTCAGGAATAAAACGCAAAATTTAAAAATTTGTAGGTTTACAATAGATGTGTTACAAAAAGAAATAAAAAAGTAGTGACGAATGGAAAATCCTGTGTTACAGTTAAGTTGCTCAGACAAAACAAACAGGAGGATAAACCACTCGTCATGAAAACTGTAACACAAACAAT
>JAZSLY010000145.1:0-7951 GCA_045535585.1 Eubacteriales bacterium | reverse complement strand
TTCTCATCAAATTTACAATATACAATAATGCGATCGAGTTTCCTCGACCGCACTATTCAATTCTTTTTAACCTTTTTTACCCCAACTATTGACAAAGAGCCTTATTTTAAAATAAGCTTTTCCACAACACCCATAATTTCTGCAGAAATGCTCTCTATCGTTCTGATTTTGCCGTTTTCGGCACATTCAACCGTCTGCCAATCAAGGTATTTTGCCGAAAATTCGGCGGCAGAGGCGGCGCTTGAAAGGTGCGCCTTGTTTTCGTGGATATCTATTTCCCTGCCCGTTTCGGCGCTTCTCTTTTCGATAAGAGAAAGACTGATTTCCACGGGGAGCTTTAAATAAAGAGTCAGGTCGGGACGGGGAAGCGCGAGCTTCGTGAATTCAAAATCGTAAAGCCAATCGAGGAACTCCGCCCGCAAGGTGTCGTCCTCTATTTTGGAGAGCTGATGAATGGCGTTTGCGGTGGTATATCGGTTTGCGATAATGACGGTGTCCTCCTCGTAGTCCTTTTTCCAATCCAGTATGTAGCTTGCCACTCTGTCAACCGCAAAGAAGGAGGACGCCGCATAGGCGTTTACTGCATTCGGGTCCTCGGAAAACTGACCGGAAAGATACATTTTCACAAGGGCGCACGCCTCGGAGTCGTAGTTGGGGAAGGAGACAAGCTTCGCCTTTATTCCGCGTTTGGTAAGCCCCGAGAGCAAAAGCTCCGATTGAGTCTGCTTTCCGCATCCGTCAAGTCCGTCTATGGTAATAAGTTTTCCCATTTTATTTATCCGCCGTTTCTTTTTTAGTTAATTTAGCCCATATTGTTCCAAAAATGAATTTGGGTAGCTTCATCATTCTTCCGAGTCTCTTGGGCTCGCAAAGGAGTCTGTATAGCCATTCAAGGTTTGCCTTTATAAAGAATTTCGGTGCACGGCGCACAGTTCCTGCGAAAACGTCCAGCGTTCCGCCGAGCCCTATAATGACCCTTGGTGCAAGTCGGTCTTTATTTTCGGCTATCCACTTTTCCTGCATAGGTACGCCGAGACAAACGAAAAGTATATCTGCGCCCGACGAGTTTATCTTCTCTATAAGAGCGTCCATTCCGTCCGCCTTTACGTAGCCGTGGCTTTTCCCCGCGCACTTAAAGCCCTGATATTTTTCAGAAAGACGCTTCTCTGCAAGCTCACAGACGGGCATGCCCGCATCAGTCTCGGGCTTGGAGCCGTAGAAGAAGATTTTAAAGTCTCCCTTCGCTGACCCTTCCACAAGACGCTCTGCAAGCTCACAGCCTGCCACCTTGCCCTTTAGTTTCCTTTTTAAAATCTTTGAGGCAAGCACCACGCCTGCGCCGTCGGGCACCAGCATATCTGCCGAGCGCACTATACCCCGAAAGCTCTCGTCCTCCAGAGTCATCTGGACTATCTCGGCGTTGGGGGTGAATACTACGCAGCGTCGCTCTTCCCTGATAGCGCTATATATAAGCGACAGTGCCTCGTCCATAGTTACGTTGTCAAAGTCAAGACCCCGTATGTTTATCTTTTCACGTTTTACCATAACTCTCCTTATTTGCCCCTGATAATATCGCCTCGGCGTGTGGGGAAGGGCATTTTTATCTTAAAGAGCATCCCTGCGTGTGGGGTGGAGTCTATCATCGACCCCTCCGCGTTCCACATATCTCCTATGGTGAACGGCACACCCGTTTTCCGCGGGGAGATTATTTCTGCCCCGTCGCCTCGGCACATTTTATTGCGCTGACGGCAAAGGGCAACGCCCTCGCCCTCGTCGTAATCCTCCACGGTTGCAAGGAAGGCTTTTTCCTTTATATAGCCCGATGTGGTTGCAAGGTGGGGCTCCTTCATTGGATGGTCGAAATAATATCCCGTGCAATACTCTCTGTGGGATACCGAGTCAAGCTCATAGAGAAGAGACTCGGTAGTAATACCGCTATTCCCGCCGTAGAGGTCGTCGAGGGCAATTCTGTAACAGTTGGTGACAACCGAGGTATAGTAGGCGCTTTTCATTCTGCCCTCTATCTTCAAGCTGTCCACGCCTGCGCTGACAATCTCCTTTAAGTGAGACACGAGGTTCATATCCTTAGAGCCGAAAATATATGTGCCCTCGGGATGAATTTCCGCCGACAGAACGTCGCCCTCTCTCTTCTCCTCGGAGAAATTGTATACCCATCTGCAAGGCTGGGCGCAGCATCCTCTGTTTGCGTCACGGTCAAGGTAGTATTCGGACAGAAGGCATCTGCCCGACACCGACACGCACATAGCGCCGTGAACGAAGGCTTCAAGCTCCAGCGACTTTGGAGTTTTTGCTCTTATCTTGGCGATATCGTCAAGTGAAAGCTCCCTTGCCAGCACCACTCTCGACGCGCCCATATCGTGCCAATGCCTGCAGGAAAGGTAGTTCATATTAGCGCCTTGGGTAGATATATGTATATCCACCCCGGGCAATCTTTCCTGAACCTTGTGAAAGACGCCGAGGTCTGCCACTATCACCGCATCAAGCCCTATTCCCGACAGGTTGTCAAGGTATGAGTCAAGGAGGTCAAGCTCGTTATTTCTCGGCATAGTGTTAAGGGTGAGATACGCTTTTTTTCCGTGGGAGTGGAGGGTGTCCACTCCCCTTTTCATTTCGTCAAAATCGAAATTGTCGGCTGCGGCACGCATTCCGAACATCTGCCCTGCAAAGTACACGGCGTCTGCGCCGTAAATGTCTGCAAAGGTAAGCTTCTCCAAATTTCCCGCAGGGGAAAGAATTTCAGGTTTTTTATCGGGTAACATATTTTTTAACCTTTAATTAAATTTTTCAAAGAAGGTGAGAATTCCCTCGTAGGTTGAGTAAACGTCTATTTTAGACACTACCTCGATAGGTGCGTGCATAGAAAGAACGGGTACGCCTGCATCCACAACGTCGATGTTGTGCTTTGCCACGAACTTGGCAACGGTGCCTGCTCCGCCTCCGTCAACCTTGCCGAACTCACCTATCTGCCAGAGCACGTCCTCCTCGTCAAAGGCACGGCGTATTTCGCCGAGGAACTCGGCAGAAGCATCGGATGACCCGCTCTTTCCGCCCGAGCCCGTATACTTGGTAATAATAATTCCGCTATGGAGGTAGGATGCGTTACTCTTTTCATACACCTCGGCAAATCCGGGGTCGTAAGCCGCGTTTACGTCGGCTGAAAGGCATCTGGAGTTTCTGAAAACCTCTCTTACGTTTGCGCCGAAGGATGCCGAAATGTCGGTGAGAAAATCAAAGAGATAATTGCTGTCAAGACCCGTGTGACCCACACTGCCTATCTCCTCCTTGTCGGTGAGGCAGACAACGGCGGTACGGCGGAGATTTTTCGCTTCAAAAAGAGCCTTCACGCTGGGGTAAGCGCAAACTCTGTCGTCGTGACCGTAGGAGGCGATAAGACCTCTGTCAAGTCCCACGTCCCTTGCCTTTCCTGCAGGAACGAAGGTAAGCTCTGCGGTCATAAAGTCGTATTCCGTAATTCCATATTTTTCGTTAAGCAAACGAAGTGCGTTGAGCTTAACCGAGTTTGACACCTTTTCGTCACCCACGGGCATAGAGCCGATGAGTACGTTCAGGGCTTCGCCCGAGATAGCCGTACCGAGAGGCTTCGTCACTTGGTCACGGCTGAGGTGGGGCAGAAGGTCGGTAATATAGAAGATAGGGTCGCCCTCGTCCTCGCCTATGGAGATATCCACCGCGGTGCCGTCACCCTTGACAACAGTTCCGTGGAGAGCGAGGGGAATCGTTACCCATTGATATTTTTTAACGCCTCCGTAGTAATGAGTGTCGAAATATGCAAGCTTTTCCGACTCATACATAGGATTGGGCTTCAGGTCAAGACGGGGTGAGTCAACGTGGGCAATAGCAAGGTTTACACCCTTTTCTATATCCTCCTCACCGATAACCACAAGCACTATGGCTTTACCGCGGTTAACCATATAAATTTTGTCGCCCGCCTTGTATTTCTTGTTTATATCCCATTCCTCAAAGCCCTCTCGGCGTGCCATTTCAAGAGTGACGCTCGTTGCCTCTCTCTCTGTCTTGGCGTTGTTGAGGTAGTCCTTGTAGCCCTCGCAAAAGTCAAAGGCTAACTTGATTTTTTCCTCACTAAAGGTAAAGCATCCGTTTTTTCTCTTATAGAGAAGCTGTTCTTCCAATTTTTCGGTGTCGATAACGCTCATAATTTTACTCCTTTTTCTCTTTTTCTCTGTCAAGCTGTGTTTTATATTTTTCTCTTACTTCTCTGATTTTATTTACGTAATTCTGGGTGGACTCAATGGGTATTCCCGCAAGCTGACCGTCCTCGTTATAGTAGATTATCTCCTGCTCTATCCAGGAATCTACCCTTGAAAAGCCTGCATGGTAGGCGGCGTGCGCCTTGTCCCAATCGGAATATCTGTCGTAAAGTATTTTAAGGTACCTCGCGCCGTGTCTCACGTTGAATTCGGGGTCCACCAGCATCTCTTCATCAAACTCCACGCCCTCTCTGTCGCAAAGCCATTTTGCTGTATCGGGCAAAAGCTGCATAAGTCCTACTGCGCCCACGGGAGAGACGGCGTCGGCAATGAAGGAGCTTTCGGTGAAGATAACGGCGTAGAGAATATAATCCTGAACGCCCTCCTCGGCAGAAATCTTTTCCACCACGTCGGCATATTCTACGGGATAATCAACCTCTCTGTGCTGATAAATGATAATTGCCGCAACGATAACTAAAAAAACAGTAAAAAGTGTCAGCAAAACGCGAGGCAATAATAAAAGCTTTCTTTTCTTCACTTTGCAAGTCCTCTACTTTCAATAAACTCCCGAATTTTCTTTTCAAATTCCTTTTTCGTGCCGTCGTTTTCCACGGTGTAGCCAGCACGCTTCTGAAGCTCCTCGTCGCTTATCTGCGACGACAGCCTTTTTTCAGCAAGGGCTCTGTCAAGCTTATCCCGCTCTATGATACGGCGTATTCTGTCCTCGGCAGGCGCTACTATTGCAAGGGTCGTATGGCATATGCGGTCAAGCCCGCTTTCAAATAAGAGAGGTGCGTCTATGACGAATAGTGCTTCCCCCTCCGTCTCGGCACGCCTGAGGGACGAAAAAATCTCTTCCTTGATGTAAAAATGAGTTATCTCGGTAAGCTTTTCACGCTTTGCCCCGTCGCAAAAGACTATTTTACCAAGCTTCGCTCTGTCAATTTCGCCGTCGTCACGCAAAATCTCCCCTCCGAAGAAGGAGACAACGTCACGATAGCAAGGAGTATCCTTTTTCATAACGTCACGGGAAACCTTGTCGCAGTCGCATATCACAGCCCCATACTCTGCAAAGATTTCAAGGGCGGTGGTTTTTCCTGCACCGCTTCCTCCGCATAATCCCAAAATCTTCATTTTACAGCTCCTTTATACTGTATCCGCATGCCTTCATAAGTCTGTTTACCAAGGCAAGCCCCAAGTCGCTTTTGTCGGGCAGTCTTGTGTATATCATCTCAACGCCCTCGATTTCGTCAAAGGCACGCAGGGCGGAAAAGAGAGTGTGCGCCATTTCTGCGCTGTTGTTTTTAGAGCCAAGCACCCGGACCTGGCTCGGCAGGTCATCTTCCCTCAGCCCAAGAGAGATAAGGTCCTCACGGTAGCATATCACGCCCGTTTTGCCATTCTTCAGGGACTCCCCGAAAAACTCAAGTATTTTCCCGTCCTCTCCCACAAGAGCGGTAACGGGAGCCTTTGGCGCATAGTGCCGATATTTCATTCCTGGAGCGAGAGGGCGCTCTCCCTCACGCAATTTATTCAGGACGGCACGGTCCACCTTCACGTCACCGATAAGCGCTTCAAGCTCTTCAAGAGTAACCCCGCCGGGTCTTAAAAGCGTGAGGCTGTCGTCCTTTAACATTACTATGGTGGATTCAAGCCCTACCTGACATTCTCCGCCGTCGATAATGACGTCCACCTTGCCCCAAAGGTCCTTTATAACGTGGTCGGCGCTTGTGGGGCTGGGGCTTCCCGAAAGGTTGGCAGAGGGTGCGGCGATGGGCACGCCTGCAAGCTCGATAAGCCTTCTTGCCACGGGGTGCGAGGGAAAGCGCACCGCCACCGTGTCAAGCCCTGCCGTTACGGTGTCGGGAATTATTTCCTTTTTCTTCTGTATGATAGTAATAGGTCCGGGGAGAAAATTTTCTGCCAGACGGCTGAAGGTATGGGGAGAGTCTATATTGCACCACTTTCCAAAATCCTCCACCGACGACACGTGTATTATGAGGGGATTATCGGAGGGTCTGCCCTTCGCCGAGTATATCTTTTCGGCGCCCTCGCTCATAAGCGCCGAAGCGCCAAGTCCGTAGACCGTCTCGGTAGGGAAAGCCACAAGTCCCCCGCGCCTGATAACCTCTGCCGCCTCTCTCAATTCTCTGTCGTAGTCCTCTACTCTGCCCTCGGGAATTCTGATAAGCTTCGTTTCCATTAAAATTCTCCGTTAGCAAGCTTCTCGGCTCTGTCGGCTGCCGCCAGAGCGTCGATAATAGGCTCGAGAGCGCCGTTGAGTACGTTTTCAAGGTTATATAAAGTCAAGCCTATTCTATGGTCGGTAATTCGGCTTTGCGGGTAGTTGTAGGTCCTTATTCTTTCGCTTCTGTCACCCGTTCCCACCTGACTTCTTCGCGCGTCAGCAAGCGCCGCATTCTGCTCCTCCATCTTCTTTTCGTAAAGCTTGGAGCGCATAATCTTCATCGCCTTGTCACGATTCTTGTACTGGCTTCGCTCGTCCTGACATTCAACCACGATGCCCGTGGGCTTGTGTACCATTCTTATAGCGGAGTCGGTCTTGTTTACGTGCTGACCTCCTGCGCCCGACGCTCTGTGCGCCTCTATTTCAAGGTCGGCAGGGTTAAGCTCTACGTCCACGTCCTCCACCTCGGGCAGAACTGCCACGGTAACGGTAGAGGTGTGTATTCTTCCCTGCGCCTCGGTTTCGGGAACTCGCTGAACTCGGTGTACTCCGCTTTCATACTTAAATCTTGAATAAGCGCCCTCACCGCTTATCATAAAGGAAACCTCTTTAAAGCCTCCAAGCTCGGTCTCGTTGGCATTGACAAGCTCTGTCTTGAAGCCCACCGAGTCTGCGTACATATTATACATACGGTAAAGCACGTAGGAGAAAAGCGCCGCTTCCTCTCCGCCTGCACCGCCGCGGATTTCGATAATAACGTTTCTGTCGTCGTTCTCGTCCTTGGGAAGAAGGAGTATCTTCAATTCGTCAGTAAGCTCCTCCATCTTCTTTTTGCTCTCCTCTATTTCCTCCTCGGCGAGAGCGCGCATTTCCTTGTCGTCACCCAAAAGAAGCTCCTCTGCCTCCGCCTTGTTGGACTCGTATTTCTTGTATTCACGGTATTTTTCTACCACGGGAGACAAATTCTTATACTCCTGCATAAGCTTTTTGTACTCCTCCTGATTATTCATTACGTCGCTCTCACCAAGTCTTTCTGATATCTGGTCAAAGCGCTCCTCTGCTTCTTTAAGCCTTGTAAACATATATTATTTCCTTTCCTCACCCGACGGTGTCAATATTCTCTTAATGCCCCGCTCCAGCTTCACCCTTGGGATTATTACCTCTCTCCCGCAGGTCCTGCAACAGATTTTAATGTCGCTGCCAACCCTCTGCACCAAAAAGCAGGTATCTCCGCAAGGGTGTGGCTTCTTCATTTCAAGGGTATCCCCTACAAGCATTATCATTCAAATCACCTTAAAATATATTTTATCATTATATTATATCACATATTTTCCATTTTGCAAACCCCTTACGAAAAAAATGATGTTGACCTTGTGTAGGTTTACAATAGATGTGTTACAAAAAGAAATAAAAAAGTAGTGACGAATGGAAAATCCTGTGTTACAGTTAAGTTGCTCAGACAAAACAAACAGGAGGATAAACCACTCGTCATGAAAACTGTAACACAAACAAT
>JAZSLY010000052.1:0-2890 GCA_045535585.1 Eubacteriales bacterium | reverse complement strand
CGATGATGACCTCCTGACCAATGTATTCCTTGAGTGCAGGGTTGTTTGCCTTCTCGGAGGGGAGCTTGAGAGCGGTGTTGCCGTAGCAAACGTACACGTCCTCGCCTCTCTGCTCAAGACGGGAGTTGATGAAGTTCATCTGAGGAGTTCCGATAAAGCCTGCAACGAAGATGTTGCAAGGAGAATCATACAGGTTCTGAGGAGTATCAACCTGCTGAATCAGACCGTCCTTCATAACAACGATTCTGGTTGCCATGGTCATAGCCTCTACCTGGTCGTGGGTAACGTATACGAATGTAGTACCAACTCTCTGGTGAAGCTTGGTAAGCTCGGTTCTCATGGCAGCACGGAGCTTAGCATCGAGGTTGGAGAGAGGCTCGTCGAGAAGGAATACTTTGGGGTAACGAACGATCGCACGACCGAGTGCAACACGCTGCTTCTGACCACCGGAAAGAGCCTTAGGCTTACGGACGAGAAGGTGAGCGATATCAAGTACACGGGCAGCCTCGTCAACTCTGCGCTTGATCTCTTCCTTGGAAGTCTTGCGGAGCTTAAGACCGAATGCCATGTTTTCAAATACAGTCATGTGAGGATAGAGAGCGTAGTTCTGGAAAACCATCGCGATGTCTCTGTCCTTAGGTGCTACGTCATTAACGATCTTGTCGCCGATGGAAAGCTCACCCTCGGTGATTTCTTCGAGACCTGCAATCATTCTAAGAGTTGTAGATTTACCACAACCTGAAGGACCAACGAGGATGATAAATTCCTTGTCCTTGATTTCCAGGCAGAAGTCCGATACAGCGGTTACGCCGCCTGCGTACTTCTTATAAATATGTTTAAGTGATACACTTGCCATGGGTTAACCTCCTAATAAAATCTAAAACGCATAGTTTTGAACTATAATTTTTCTTGCTATATTATAATAACAGAAAAGTCAAAAATAGTAAAGATGATAAATTCCCAATTTTAAGGGCTCTCATATGGCAATATTGCACAAATTTTGGACAAACAATGTCCAAAACCCCTTGTTTTAAGAGGTGGGAGCAAAAACTAAAAAGCAAAAAATATTGAAATTATTTTACGTTTTTCATTGAAAGACCTATTCTTTTCGTCTTTGTATCAACCGAAATAACGCTTACCTTGACGATATCGTTAACCGACAGAGCTTCAGACGGGTGCTTGATGAATTTATCGGAAATCTGTGAAATGTGCACCAGACCGTCCTGATGTACTCCAATGTCCACAAACGCACCGAAATCGCATACGTTTCTTACCGTTCCCGTCAGCACCATACCCTCGTACAAATCGTTTATGTCGAGAATATCGTCACGGAGCACGGGCTCCTCAAAATCGTCTCTTATGTCAAGACCGGGCTTTTCAAGCTCTGCAAGAATGTCGGTAAGAGTAGGTATTCCCACGCCCAGCTCCTCTGCAAGCTTTTCCTTTCCGTATGCCTTCACCGTGTCGGTAATTCCACGGAGTCCCGAGGTGTCGCCCTTTTTCAGCTCACAGCCGAATTTCTTCATAACCGCCTTTGCCACACCGTAGGATTCAGGGTGTACGCCCGTATTGTCGAGAGGCTCATCGGAGTCGGGAAGCCTTAAAAATCCCGCACATTGCTCAAACGCCTTGTCTCCCACACGGGGCACCTTCTTTACGTCGGCAATGCTTTCAAATTCTCCGTTTTCCTCACGGTATTTAACTATGTTCTTCGCACTCGTTGCATTTATTCCCGCCACGTACGACAGAAGGGCAAAGGATGCGGTGTTGAGGTTTACGCCTACGCTGTTTACACAGCTCTCCACAACTCCGCCAAGCGCCTCGTCAAGCTGAGCACTCTTCATATCGTGCTGATACTGACCTACGCCGATTGCCTTTGGCTCTATCTTTACAAGCTCGGCAAGGGGGTCCTGAATTCTTCTTGCAATGGACACAGCACTTCTTTGAGTTACGTCAAAATCGGGGAACTCCTTCGCCGCAAGCTCAGACGCCGAATAAACCGACGCACCTGCCTCCGACGTGATAATATACTTCGTTTTCAGGGCGTTTTTCTTTATCATTGCGGAAACGAACATTTCGCTCTCCTTAGTGGCGGTGCCGTTGCCGATGGAAATTACGTCAACGTCGTATTTCTTGATAAGAGCAAGCATAACCCGTTCGCTTTCCTCAATCTTCTCCTGAGGCTTCGTAGGGTATATAACGGCGGTGTCAAGCACCTTTCCCGTCTTGTCAACGACCGCTAATTTACAGCCCGTTCTGTAGCCCGGGTCGTAGCCGATTACCGTTTTCTTTTTAAGCGGAGGCTGGAGAAGAAGATTTTTAAGATTATCCTCAAAAACCTTGATAGCGTTCTTTGCCGCTTCGTCGAATACGGAGGAACGAATGTCTCTTTCTATGGAGGGGAATATAAGTCTTGTGTAAGAGTCCCTGACAGCAGAGTCAACGAGAGGAGTGAAGATACTGCCGGGGATAACGTTTCTGTTAATGAGGAACGAGAGTGGCAGATACTCGTCGATTTCCACGCTCACCTTCAAAAAGCCCTCTTTTTCACCTCTGTTAAGGGCAAGAATTCTGTGACCGGGAATCTTGTTTACGGCTTCCGCATAGTCGTAGTACATCTTATATACCGACTCCTCCTCGCTTGCCGCCTTCGATACTATTTTACCGTTGTCAAAGACGAGGGCACGGAGTGTCTGACGGAACTCTGCGTTGTCGGAAACGTTCTCCGCAATAATGTCAAGCGCTCCGCTGATAGCGTCCTCGGCGCTTTCCACACCCTTTTCGGCGTCCACGTATTCCGCTGCGAAATCAAGGGGTGAGCCCGACTTCTCCTCCTGAGCAAAAATCAGGTCGGCAAGAGGCTCCAGCGCCTTTTCCCTTGCTACTGATG
>JAZSLY010000162.1:0-15156 GCA_045535585.1 Eubacteriales bacterium | reverse complement strand
CCCTTCTTTGCCATAAGCTCGTCGTGAGTTCCGCACTCGGCAACCCTGCCTCGATCAAGCACGATAAGCTTGGTGGCGTTTCGCAGAGTGGAGAGTCGGTGTGCTATTGCAAAGGTAGTTCTGTCCTTGGTAAGAGAAGCAATGGAGTTCTGGATAAGCTGTTCGGTCTCGGTGTCGAGAGCGGAGGTCGCTTCGTCCAGTATAAGTATTTTCGGGTCACGGAGAATTGCTCTTGCTATTGATATACGCTGTCTTTCACCGCCCGACAAGGTATGTCCCCTCTCGCCTACTCTGGTGTTGTAGCCGTCGGGAAGCTTCATAATAAAGTTATGAGCTCCTGCCATTTTAGCGGCACGGATAATAGCTTCTCTGTCAGCCGTAGGGTCGGCGTATGCAATATTCTCGTAAATCGAGCCTGTAAAAAGAAAGCTTTCCTGCAATACGACGCCTATCTGTGAGCGCAGGGAATGTTGGGAAATTTTCTTTATATCAACTCCGTCGATAAGAATTTCTCCGTCTCTTACGTCGTAAAGGCGCATAACGAGGTTTACAAGGGTGCTTTTACCCACACCCGACCTACCGACTATTCCCACCATTTCGCCCTTGTTAACGGTGAAGGATATCTGCCTTAAAACGTCCTCGGCGTCCTCGTATCCGAAGCTGACGTTTTTGAACTCTATCTTTCCTTCAATTTCAAGATCGAGAGCGTCCTTGTCGTCCTTGATCTCCGCCTCCTCGTCGATTATCTCGAACACCTTTCGCATGGAGGTGGTCATTTGAACCAACATCCTCGGTATTCTCGTGAGGTAGTCGAAGGCAGCGTATATCTGTCCCGTGAAGAAGGTGAACATAGTCATATCACCAAGGGTCATCGTGCCGCCGAGTATCTTATTGCCGACGTACGCCAGAACGATATACTGACCTATGCCAACAAGGTAGGTCATATAAGGGATTATCATTGCCCAGGTGATTTCGTTCTTCTCCGAAATCTGCGCAACCTTCTTTATAACGTCGTCGTAGCGCTTGATCTCCCTTTTCTCCATACCGAATACCTTAACCACGCGTATTCCCTGAAAGACGTCGTGAAGGACGGTATTCGCCTGAGAGCCCATATACCACTGTCTGTGGTAAAGGCGGTGGGTGTAGCGCCACACCTTTCTGACGATAATCATTATGATAGGTGCGGGAACGATTACGAGAAGAGCAAGACGGGCGTCGTAGACGAACATTGCCACGCCAAGTATGAGTATCACCAGCGCCTGCTCCACTATCTGAGGAACGTGCTGAACTATGAATGAGGATATAAAATTGGTATCGGTTGCAACCCTATGTATAAGCTCGCCCGCCGTTCTTTTTGAAACCGCCGAAACCGAAAGCGCCTGAATATGCTCGAAAAGGGTGGAGCGCAATTTCTTTATCAGGCGGTTATTGACACGGTAGAGCATATTGGTGCGGATAATCTCCATATACTTATAGATAAGAGTCAGGAGGAAGAGTGAAAAGGCAATAACGGCAAGCCCTAAAAACAAGTTTTCGCGAGGCTCGCTTATGGTAATGTATTCGTCTACCATAACCTTTTGCAAAACGGGGTTAATTATTTTAACGAAGCTTAACACACCGAAGAACAAAAAGGCAATTATCAGTAGCGGCAATTCCTTTTTTACCATTGAAAAGAGCCTTATTGCAAGGGATGAGGTTTTCGTACAGTTGGTACAAACGGTCATTCCCTTCCTGAAGGGCTTGTGACACTTGGGGCAAACGCGAAGGTCGGGCTCGAACACCACCTTGTAGTCTGCATCTTCCCTATGGTCAAGCATAGCGTTGAGGGAGCGCGAGGCGTCCACGATGAGCGTGGAAAGCGTCATATCCGAACGGCAAAGCTCTACGGTGTCGTTTTCCATAATCGCTTCAAGAGAGGTGGTGCCAACGTTTCTTCTTGCAACGAATTCGCAGACGTCGGAGATTTTGAAGCGCTCTACAATTGCAGGCTCCTTCCCCTCTCCCTCGCCTTCGATTGCCCTGAATATCCAATCTCTCGTTACGGCGATGACGCCGAGGCGGTCACGGTTATCCGAGTCGAGATTGAAATTGAACTTAAAGAGGATTTCGCCGTCTTTTTTATTTTCGATAGCGGAATGAACGACCCGTCTGCGCTCGTCCCGTCGGGCACGCAGAGAGTCCTTAATTTTGGCTGATTTAATCATAAATACAACTCAATCTTTCTGAAGCTGCGTCGGTCGAGAGCCGACAGGCTTTCAATTTCGTATCTGTTTGCGTCCTCGTCTATTACGATTGCACGGTCCTCGCCAATCCTGATAAGGCTTTTGAAGGTATCGTTGAGAGTCATTACCCTGATGCCCTGAGGAGTTTCCACAGTCCAGGTAGAATTGCCGAACCTTTCCTCCATAGCGATAATCTTGAGGATTTTTGCGCTGAAATACTTCCTTTCAAGCTCGCTTCGCAGGACGGAGGCGGTCTTTTTATCAAAGTCCGAGAGACTTTTGATAATACCAAGCTCCATCATATCCCCGTCGGTCACAGAAATATACTCGTCGGTAAGGTCGTGAGGGAAAACTCTGCTTAAATAGACTCTCTCATAGCTATCCTGCCCGTTGAATTTAGCTATTACGAAGCCGTTTGGGGTAGCGTCAAATTCAACGTTGTCGGGAGTCAGGTATTTGAGGGCTGCGTTATTGTTGATTTTACTTACGGTATTATTATCCATACTAACTCCTTTACTCTTCAACACCGATTACGCGAAGGGCGTCAAGCTGCATTTTATAAAGCTTGTAATAATCACCCTTGGCGGCAAGAAGCTCCTTGTGAGTGCCCGTTTCGGTCATCTTTCCATCTTCGATTACTATGAGCTTGTCCGCATCCCTGAGCGTAGACAGTCGGTGAGCGATGATAATAGTAGTCTTGCCTCTGGTTATTTCGGTAATTGCCTTTTGAATTCTCTGCTCAGTGGCGGTATCCATTGCGGCGGTTGCCTCATCGAGAATCAATATTTTAGGGTCCTTCAATATTGCACGGGCTATGGACACCCTCTGCAATTCTCCACCCGACAGACCCTTGTTTCCAAAGCCTATCTGCGTATTATAGCCGTCGGGATACTTAATGATAAAGTCGTGCGCGCCAGCCATCTTCGACGCCCTTATCACCTCTTCGTCGGTGGCGTCGGGCTTGGCGTAGCGGATATTGTCTGCAATAGAACCGCGGAACATATAGGTCTCCTGAGACACTATTGCAAGGTTGTCACGTATAAAGCTCAAGGGAAGCTTTTTGACGTTGACGCCGTCGATGAGTATCTCGCCCTCGGTAACGTCGTAAAGGCGCATAATAAGGTTAACTATTGTAGATTTACCTGCACCCGTGTGCCCCACGATGCCTATGGTCTCGCCACGGTTCACCTTGAAGCTGACGTCGTTTATGACACGGCGGTTTTTAAGGTATTCAAAGGAAACGTTCCTGAATTCCACGTCGCCCTCTACGCTATCGAGCGCCACGGGGCTTTCGTCCTCCTTGATTTCGGGCTCTGCATCCATTATTTCAAAAAGGCGATGCATTGCATTGAGACATTCGGAGAACTGATTGGAAAAATTGTTGAAGAAATTCAGCGGTGCGTGTGCCATGCCCAGCATAGATATGTAGGTTACCAGCGTACCGTAGGTAAAGGCGTAGGAGCCGTCAAGAGTAGAACGGGCAACCATATATCCGCCAAGCGCCCAGGCAACGTAGGTTCCTATTTCGTAGATGAGAGTGGAGGGGTATATTCGCAAATTAGTCTTTATGACGCCATCGTAGGTGGCGTCGGCATAGGCGTGACTGCGGTAGTCGAACTTCTTTTGCTCAAGGTCTTCGTGTGAAAACGCCTTTACAACCCGATTGCCCGAAAGCACGTCGGAAACGTAGGCGTTAAAGGATCTTGACTTGGAATAGTTCTTTGCGTGTATCTTCCGTGTAAGTCTGTATAAAAAGCGTCTAACCACGAGATAAATGGGAATTGGTATAACGGCAATCAGGGACACCCTGAAATTGAGGGTAAATAAAAGCCCAATGATAACGATGAACTGGAGGGCGTTGGTGAGGAAATAAGGTATTCCGTCAACGAAGAACCAGTAGAGTGACTGGGAATCCTGATTTATCTGAGTCATAAGACCGCCCGTCTGGCGAGAGGAGAAGAAAGAAAGCGAGTGCTTCTGTATAGAGCTGAATAAGGTCTTCTTCAGGTCGTAGACAACGCGGGCTGATATTTTTGCGGTTATGATGGAATGAATCATCATAAAAACTGTTGACAAAAGCTTGGTGCCTGCGATTATGGCGATTGCCGCGCCAATCTGGGCGTAGAAGCGGTTATTCTCGTCCTTGAGCACCTTGTCAATGAAAAACGAGCCACTCATAAAAGGAGCAAGCAGACCGAGAAGTGAGGACAAAACCACCATAGCGAGCAAAATTACGATATAAACACGGTACTTTGTGAAGAAGGGAAGCATCTTTGTAATAAGCCTTTTTGATTCTCCACGCTCAAGCTTTGTCGTGGGACCCATCGCCCTGCCGTGTCCTCCGGGACCGCCGAAGCCTCCGGGACCTCCCGGTCCTCTATGACCCTGAGGACGCCCTTCACCGTGACGCTCTCCCCTGTCGCGCTTCGGAGAAAAGTCCTCCTGCTTCACGCTGTCGTCGCCAATGGCACGGCACATAGTATAGGCGCCATCCTTAGTGGAATTGGAAAAGTTGAACACAAGCTTGTCGAGGGAGGTTTCACGCTCTCTGGCAACAACCCGTCCGCCCGACAAAAGCTCCTCTACCCTGAAGGCTTCATACTCATCGAGAGCGTAGACCCTGAAATCGCGCTCCACGAAATCCACGCAGGTCTTTTTTGTGTCGAATATGTTGTGTGTCTTTCTCGGGAATACTCCGCCCAGAAGCTCAAGCACCGCAAGCTCGGTGTCGGTAAGCACGACCCAGGTGTCGCAGAATTCAAGCTCCACGCCCATATCCGCCTTGAAGAACAAACGAACAGCCGATGACAAAACGCCCTTTTCCTCAAATTTCTTTGAAACGTGAGGCGGTAATTTCATCATCGGCTCTGACGGATGTTTATTAAATTCCTTCATAATACTCCTCCTATTTAACGAGGCACAAAGGTCAAAAACATTTAACTCAAAACTTTTCTTTTAAAATATTATATCACAAGAGCCGAAAAAATCAAGTAATTTCACCAAAAAAATATGCTTTTTTTGGTAATTCGTCCTTGTTTTTTTTCTGCGTTTGTGGTAAACTATGTGACAGATATGTATAAGTTATAAAAAGGAGAGTTATAATGTTGAAAAAGCTTAATTCAAAAATAGTTAACGCCCCCCTTACTCTTATCGTAATGGACGGAGTGGGTCTGGGCAAGAAGAACGACGGTAACGCAGTTTATCTGGCGCGCACGCCTAACCTTGATATGCTGATGGAAAAGTACCCTACCCTTTCCCTTAAAGCACACGGTACTGCCGTTGGTCTTCCCTCCGATGACGATATGGGTAACTCCGAGGTAGGTCACAACGCAATAGGCGCAGGTCAGGTTTATGCTCAGGGTGCAAAGCTTGTTTCCTCCTCTATCGAATCGGGTAAAATATTCTCATCAGACACCTGGCAGACTCTTGTATCAAACTGCAAGGACAACGGCTCCACGCTTCATTTTATAGGTCTTTTCTCCGACGGTAACGTGCACTCACACATCGACCATCTTAAAGCCCTTATAAAGAGAGCGAAGGAGGACGAGATTGCGAAGGTCAGAATTCACATTCTTCTTGACGGACGCGACGTTGGCGAAACCTCTGCCCTTGAATACGTTTGTCCCTTCGAGGAGTTCCTCGCTGAGCTTAACGACGGCGCGTTCGATGCGGCTATTGCATCGGGCGGCGGAAGAATGAATATCACTATGGACAGATACGAGGCTAACTGGGATATGGTTAAGCGCGGATGGGATATCCACGTGCTTGGCGAAGGCAGACAGTTTGAAAGCGCAAAGGTTGCAATCGAGACATACAGAGCAGAAAACGGCTACGTTGACCAGGATCTACCCGGCTTTGTAATTGCCAAGAACGGCACGCCCATCGGTACAATTAACGACGGCGACAGCGTAGTATTCTTCAATTTCAGAGGTGACCGTTCAATAGAGATCTCAAAGGCGTTTGAGGAGGAGAGCTTTGACAAGTTTGACAGAGTTCGTTTCCCCAAGACAGTTTACGCAGGTATGCTTGAATACGACGGCGACCTTCATATTCCCACAAGATATCTTGTGTCACCTCCCGAAATCACCGATACTCTGGGTGAGTACCTTGCAGGCGAAAGGATAACTCAGCTTGCTCTTTCCGAAACACAGAAATACGGTCACGTAACTTATTTCTGGAACGGAAACAAGTCGGGCAAGTATGACGAGGAGACCGAGACCTATATTGAAATTCCCTCGGACGTAGTTCCATTTGAGCAGAGACCCTGGATGAAGTGTGCCGAGATTACCGACACTCTTATTGAGGCTATGGAAAGCGGAAAGTACGATTTCCTGAGAGTAAACTTCCCCAACGGAGATATGGTTGGACACACGGGCAGTCTTGAAGCAACCATTATTTCAATGGAGGCGCTTGACATTTGCATCGGAAGAATTCTGAAGGCTGCTGACAAGATCGGAGGCATCGTTCTCTTTACCGCCGACCACGGAAACGCCGACGAGTGTCTTGAAAAGGACAAGAAGACGGGCGGCTTTGCAATCGATAAGGAAACCGGTCTTCCCAAGGCAAAGACGAGTCACACCCTGAATCCCGTTCCCTTCATTTTCTACGACAAGAACACAGCCGACAAATACGACGTTATACCCGGTGAATACGGTCTTTCCAATATTGCGGCAACGGTTGTAAATCTTCTTGGCTACGAAGCTCCTGAAAAGTGGGATAGCTCTATGATAAAGGTAAAATAAGGAGACATTATGGCAATCAGGCTTAATGAAGACAAAGAAATAGTTAAGAAAATCAGGGAAGGTCTTATCGCAAAGGACGGTTATTGTCCCTGCCGTATACCCAAATCACCCGAATTCAAATGTATGTGTGAGGAATTCAGGCAGCAGATAGCAGACCCCGATTTTGAAGGATATTGCCATTGTATGTTGTTCTACAAATCAAAGCAGTAAAAAAGTGGCTAGCAGCCGCTGGCACATCTCGCCTATCGTAATGCATTTTTTACCTAAAGAAAGAAAAACGGCGAGGTGTGTTTTAATGCAAATTCCTAGTAAATAAAAAAGTCGCCTTCGGCAACTAATTATATAGTTCGCTGACGCTCACAAATTTTATAGGTAGACTTTATTTGTTACAAGCAATTGCGATGCAATTTCCTATGTAATAAAAAAGGGCTGTAAAAAACTCAACAGAGTTTTTTACAGCCTTTTTTCAATAAATTACTTGCCCTTTACTTCGTTGTAGTAATCATCAAGTCCGAGACCCGTAAGGTCTGCAACTGTGCCGTGATTTTCCGAGTCGTACATTCTCCAGATGATACGAAGGCTCTGCAAACAGCTATAACCGTCGGTCATAGGACGATTGCCGGTTCTTACACAATCAATGAAATGGTTGATTTCATACTGCGTTTCCTTACCAGTGTTCTCAACCTGCTTAATGATTTTGAAGCTTCTTGTTTCAGCGGTATCGGGAACGTGAATTTTCTCACCTGAATAGAACTTGATAGTGTTCTTGCCGTCTTTTCTTGTAAGCTCAAGCATACCCTTATCGGTAAGCGCCTGCATACGCCAGCCGAGGTGAGTTCCTCTTGCGCCCCAAGTAGCGCCGTGGTAGCCGAGAGTGCCATTCTTAAACTTGAAAATAGCGGTGCTCGTACCCTCTCTGAGCATCCAGGGAGTTCCTACGTTTGTACCAAAATGGCTTCCTTCAACGGGATCACCGAGAATTCTGAGCATCATATCTACGTAGTGACAGCCGTGGCTGAAGAACTGTCCACCGCCAAGGTTACCGTTTGAACCTGGATAAATATGATTTACGCCGGTAAGCTGCTCTGTCCACATCGAAACCTGCATTACGTTACCGTATTCACCGCTGTGGATAAGGTCTACGTATTCCTGAATGATAGGTCTGTAAGGCAGAGGGTATGCGCACATAAGAGTAACGCCCTTTTCCTCGCACATTTTTATAAGGGTGATACACTCCTCTTCTGTGTTACAAAGAGGCTTTTCCATAAGTATGTGCTTGCCGTTGTATGCAAAGAACATACCAATATCGTAGTGACTTTCGTGGAGCGTTGCAACAAGAACTGCGTCAACGTAATCAAGCATTGTGTGGTAGTCACGGGTAACATATGCATTGGGAGCAAGGTCGTTCTTATATTTTTCTGCCTTTTCGATATACAAATCGCAGAAAGCGGTAACCTCAACCCCTTCTACCTCCTGAAAGGCTCTTACGTGTGCAGCCATCATATTGCCGCATCCGATAAGACCTACTCTAAGCTTTTCCATAATAATTCTCCTTAAATTCTTACTAAAAAAACCTTACAGACGCAAACCTCGGCTTGCGTCTGTATAGAGCTTTTACAGATTATATTTTGTCTGCGTTTTCAAAGCCGAGACCTCTGAGGTCTGCAATCATATTATTTTCCTCTGCATTATAAAGTTTCCAGATAACGCGAAGTCCCTGAAGAGCACTTCTACCGTCGGTGTTGGGCTTCTTACCTGTGGTAGCACACTCTACAAAGTGGCGGATCTCGAACTGAGTAAGCTTACCTGCCTGATCGGGATCTCTCTTCCAAAGTACAGTGTAGTCGCTGTTCTCTGTCTGTGCGTTGGGAACGTGAGCTGCACTCTTGTTATAAAGTCTGATTTCGCCGCCCTCTGAGTGAGCATACTCAATCATACCCTTTTCGCAATGCATCTGGAAGTCGTACTTCTGTCTTGTTCCTCTTGCACCCCAAGTAGCACCGTGATAGCCTACAGTACCATTCTCAAACTTGATAGTAACGGCACTTGTACCCTCTCTGATCATCCAGGGTGTACCAAGGTTTGTACCAACGTGTGAGCCGTATACAGGGTTACCCAAGAACCAAAGCATAAGGTCAATGTAGTGACAGCCGTGGCTGAAGAGCTGACCGCCGCCAAGGTCGGAGGTATGGCTCCACGCATAAACATCGTTAAGCATACCGTTATAGTTTTCCTCTGAACCTGTAAGCTGCTCTGTCCAAAGAGAAAACATAAATGGCTTACCGTATTCGCCCGAATCAATAATTCTCTTGAACTCAAGAAAAGCAGGCTGATAGCGGCAGGGATAAGCACACATAAGAGTAACGCCCATCTCGTCGCAGGTGTGGATAAGTCTCAAGCACTCCTCTTCGCTGTTGCAAAGGGGCTTTTCCATAAGTACGTGCTTCTTGTTAAGAGCAAAATACATACCGCAGGGGAAGTGAAGGTTGTGAGGAAGAGCGATAAGAACACCGTCAACCAAATCAACCATATCTCTGTAGTTGGTGAATACCTTAACCTCGGTATCTCCCTCAAGAGAGTCTGCAACAACCTGAGCTCTTGACTCGATGATGTCGCATACTGCAACGATCTCAACCTCAGGAAGCTGGTTAACACCATTTACGTGGCTTCTCATCATTCCGCCACAGCCGATAAGACCTAATCTAAACTTTGCCATGATAATTCTCCTTTAATTTTTCATTTATTTGAATTAATTTGCGAATATACCAAAAAAGCAAGCACAAGGCTTGCTTTTTCGGATTATTATTTAAGCCTTATATTTTGTCTGCGTTCTCAAGACCAAGACCTCTGAGGTCTGCAATTATCTGATTGTCCTCTGCGTTGTAAAGCTTCCAGATAACGCGGAGTCCCTGAAGAGCACTTCTGCCGTCGGTGATAGGCTTCTTACCTGTTGTTGCGCACTCTACAAAGTGACGGATCTCGAACTGAGTAAGCTTACCGTTGTGCTTCTCGTCTCTCTTCCAAAGAACAGTATAGTCGCTGTTTTCGGTCTGTGCGTTGGGAACGTGAGCTGCACTCTTGTTATAAAGTCTGATTTCGCCGCCCTCTGAGTGAGCATACTCAATCATACCCTTTTCACACTGCATCTGGAAGTCGTACTTCTGTCTTGTTCCTCTTGCGCCCCATGTACCGCCGTGGTAGCCTACTGCACCGCTCTCGAACTTGATTGTAACGGCACTTGTACCCTCTCTGAGCATCCAGGGAGTACCTACGTTTGTACCAACGTGTGAGCCGTATACGGGGTTACCCATGAACCAAAGCATAAGGTCGATATAGTGGCATCCGTGGCTGAAGAGCTGACCGCCACCAAGGTCGGTAGTTCTGCCCCAAGGATTCTCTGCATTGAGCATACCGTTGTAATTATCCTCTGAACCTGTAAGCTGTTCTGTCCAAACGGAGAACATAAATGGCTTACCGTATTCGCCTGAATCGATAATTCTCTTGAACTCAATCATACCGGGCCAGTAACGAACGGGGTATGCACACATAAGAGTAACACCCATTTCGTCGCAGGTGTGGATGAGTCTCAAGCACTCCTCTTCGCTGTTGCAAAGGGGCTTTTCCATAAGTACGTGCTTCTTGTTAAGAGCGAAGTACATACCGCAGGGGAAGTGAAGGTTGTGAGGAAGAGCGATAAGAACACCGTCTACCAAATCAACCATATCTCTGTAGTTGGTGAATACCTTAACCTCGGTATCTCCCTCAAGAGACTCTGCAACAACCTGAGCCTTTGACTCGATGATGTCGCATACTGCAACGATCTCAACCTCAGGAAGCTGGTTAACGCCCTGAACGTGGCTTCTCATCATTCCGCCACAGCCGATAAGACCTAATCTGAACTTTGCCATGATAAATCTCCTTTTAATTTAAAAAAGTTTGTTGACATTTGTTATTCGTTGATATATAATTTTATCAACCAAGTGCATTATAGCACAATTAGAGATAGGTGTCTTTACACAAAAAGGCTTTTTGTTTGCACTATCGGGTTAAATTGATAAAAAAGTAAAAGGGGAATAATTATGTTACTGAAAATCGGCGCAGAGCTTCCCAGCAACATGTCAATTGATGAAATAGTTTCAAATTTACGCGCAGATTTTTCCCTTAGCAAAAGAATAGGCGAAGGCGAGGCGCACGATTTCCCTGAGCTTATTTATATAGTGGAAGGCAGTCATCTTATTCGTCTTGACGGAAGAGTCGTTGAGATGAATGAAGGACAGATGATAGTGCACGCCCCCCTCGTTTTCCACGCAGGCGTAAAGCACTCTAATGCAAAGGTAAGAATAATAAGCTTCAGGACGGGCTGGAGCGGTATGAAGGCTTTATACAATAAGCTCATAACGCTCAACGATTACGAGAGAGAGCTGCTCTTTGACGTGACGGACAAATGCCGAGACACTCTGGAAAGAAGAACCGAGGTAGGAGTGACGGGCCTTGTCCCCAAGGACGGGGTTGATGAATTGGAGCTTTTGGAAATAAAGAGGCTTCTCGAATTGTTCTTTATTTCGGTTGCAAAAAGGCAAAAGAGCAACGTTACCCCTGCCTCGAAGGATTTTAAGCAGGTTATAAGCTTTTTAAAGGAAAACGTCTATTCCAAGCTGACGCTTGAAGAAATTGCAGAGCAAAACTCAATGAGCGTATCAAAATTAAAGCTCCTTTTCAGAAACGACGCTCAGGGCGGCGCCGTCAATTATCATTTGAATTTAAAAATAGAAAAGGCAAAAAAGTTGCTCCGTGAAAACAAATACAATATTTCCGAAATATCCGAAAAGTTAGGCTTCAATTCCCTGCATTATTTTTCCCGCCTTTTCAAATCAAGAGTCGGTGTTTCCCCTACCGAGTACTTAAAGGCATCCGACAATGATCTCTTTGAGTAATAATGTTTCTAAAATTATAGAATTTTTTGGAAAAAGCTATTGACAAATAGCTTTTTTCTGTTTATAATGTACCTGTTAGCCAATGCTAACTCACAAAAACAGACTGGAGTATACATATGATGACTTTAAAGGATACCAAGATCGGTGAGACCGTAAAGGTAGTGAAGGTTCACGGTGAAGGGCCTATAAAGCGACGGATTATGGATATGGGTATTACGAAGGGTGTAAGAATCTACGTGCGCAAGGTAGCGCCCCTTGGTGACCCGTTTGAAGTAACGGTGCGCGGATATGAGCTGTCACTCAGAAAAGCTGACGCTGAAATGGTAGAGGTAGAATAGAGTCTATTTTTTTCGGATGTCAGTTAGCTTTAACTAACTCAAAGAAAGGAACACAAATGAGTATTTCAATCGCTCTTGCAGGTAACCCCAATAGTGGTAAGACCACTTTGTTTAACGCACTGACCGGTTCCAATCAATACGTGGGCAACTGGCCTGGTGTAACCGTTGAAAAAAAGGAGGGTAAGCTGAAGCAGGACGACTCGGTAACGATAGTTGACCTGCCCGGTATTTACTCCCTATCCCCCTATTCGCTGGAAGAGGTGGTAACGAGAAACTATCTTATGAACGACCGTCCCGACGCTATTTTAAATATAGTGGACGGAACGAACCTCGAAAGGAATCTTTACCTTACGACACAGCTTATAGAGCTTGGTATTCCCGTCGTAATCGCCATAAATATGATGGATATCGTTATCAAGAACGGCGACAGAATAGATATTGATACTCTTTCAAAGAAGATCGGCTGTAAGATAGTAGAGATTTCCGCGCTGAAGCTGACGGGAATAGACGAGGCGATAGGCGTTGCCATTGACGCGGCGAAAAACAAGACGCTTTCCCCTATGTATTTCTATTCGGGAAGCGTGGAGCACGCCATAGCGCATATAGAAGAAGCCACGGTACATAATCTGCCTGAAATCAAGCAGAGGTGGTACGCGGTAAAGATTTTCGAGCGTGACGAAAAGGTGGTAAAGGAGCTGGGTCTCCCCGCCGACGTTTTAGAGCACATCGAAAAGGATATCCAAAAGGTTGAGAGTGAATTCGACGACGACGCGGATTCCATCATCATAAACGAAAGATACAATTATATTGAAAGAATTCTTTCCGACTGCTATAAGAAAAAGAACAGATTTTCAATTTCGGACAAGATAGACTCGGTGGTTACAAACAGAATTCTGGCGCTTCCCATTTTTGCACTTATAATGTGGATGGTATACTACATTTCTATCGGTTCTATCGGAAACTGGTCGGTAGGATTTATGAACGACACTCTTTTCGGAGAATGGATAATTCCCTGGACCAGAGGTGTTCTGGAGTCACTTGACTGTGCACCTCCTCTCGTAAGCCTCGTTGCAGACGGAATAGTGGGCGGAGTCGGCGCGGTGCTTGGCTTCGTTCCGCAGATGCTTATCCTATTCCTTCTCCTTTCCATTCTTGAGGACTGCGGATATATGTCACGCGTTGCCTTCATAATGGACAGACTTTTCAGGAAATTCGGGCTGTCGGGTAAATCCTTTATTCCAATGCTCGTGGCAACGGGCTGTGGAGTGCCGGGTATTATGGCGTCCCGTACAATAGAGCAGGAAAGAGACCGCAGAATGACCATTATGACCACGGGCTTCATTCCCTGCGGAGCGAAAATTCCCATTGTTGGTATGATAGCAGGAGCTCTTTTCGGCGGCTCGGCGTGGATAGCACTCCTTGCCTACTTTGCAGGTATAAGCGCTGTCGTAATTTCGGGCTTGATATTAAAGAAAACACGCCCATTTGCAGGTAAGCCTGCGCCCTTCGTAATGGAGCTTCCTCAATACCACGCACCGCTCCCCAGAAACATTTTCAGAACTACCTGGGAGCGCGGATGGTCCTTCATCAAGAGGGCGGGCACGGTAATTCTTGCGGCAAGCATAATTATCTGGATACTCAATTCTCTTTCCTTCGACGGTGGATTCCACTATATCACGGAGGAAAATGTAGGTGCGTCTCTGCTTGAATACATAGGCAGACCCTTTGCCGTTATCTTCAAGCCTCTGGGCTTTGGCAACTGGCAATCAGCGGTGGCAACCATACTCGGTCTTATGGCAAAGGAGGAGGTTGTAGGCACCTTCGGTACTCTCTCTTCTATGGCTAACGCAGAGCTTGCAATGGAGGGTAACGCAAAGATGTACGAGGTCATCGCAAAGGAATTCTTTGGCGGAAGCGGACTTGCAGGCATATCCTTTATGCTCTTCAATCTGCTTTGTGCCCCCTGCTTTGCCGCTATGGGTGCAATAAGGCGTGAGATGAACAACTGGAAATGGTCTATCGGCGCTATTGCCTATATGTGTGGCTTTGCATATGCAGTATCACTTATCGTTTATCAATTCGGTCTGTGGTTTACGGGTGGCGGAAGCATTATCGGCACGGCGGTTGCCGCTATCGTTCTGGTTTACGGACTCTATATGCTCTTACGTCCCAATAAATACAAGAATTAAGGAGCAAATATGATACCTACGATTATCATTTCGGCTGTAATCGCCGTAATATTCGTGGCGATTGTAGTGATCGAAATAAAGAAAAAGAAAAATGGCACTCACTCCTGCTCGTGTGGGGGGAACTGTGGTGCCTGCGGTGTGGATTGCCATAAAACAACAAGTCAAAAAAACAACCAAAGCAAATAGCAAATAAATACAGGGGCTGAAAATTCAGCCCCTGTGTCTTTTTAAAGGTTTGGTATTTCGCCCTTCTTGCGCTCTACACATTCGCAAATCAGGCGCGCCGAGAGGTCGGTGCCGAATTTGCCCGAGTCGAGAACGAGGTCGTAGAACTCTGCCCTGCCCCAAATCTGCTGGGTGTGGCTGTCGTAATAATCCGCTCTGATTTTGTCGGTCTTCTTAATAAGCTTCTTTGCATCGCTTGCGCTGAGGTGATACAGTCGGCAAGCACGCTCAATTCTCTTTGCCATATCCGCCTTGACGAAAACGCTGATTACGTTGGGTCTGTCCGAAAGTATAAAGTCGGCACATCTTCCCATAATTACGCAAGGACCTTTATCTGCAAAATTGGTAATTGCGCCAAACTGTGCTTCTGCAATTCTGATATTCATAGGAAGCATAAGTGAGGGGTCGTCCATATACCAATAATTCGCGTACTGATATCCGGGATAATCCCAAATTCGGGGAGGCTTTTCGTCGTGCTTTTTAATTTCATCGGGAGCCATATTGAG
>JAZSLY010000116.1:0-5668 GCA_045535585.1 Eubacteriales bacterium | reverse complement strand
TAGCTAACAGCTAAGAACTCCCTGATCTTCACATCTTCCATTCGCGCACCGCCTCGATGTTGGCTACTGCCTCCGCTGTGCAGGGGAAGTCGGATCGTAGCCATGTCGTTCTGTGGGCCAAGGAGTTGTAGCCCCTAATTGTCTTCCTAGACCGCTTGGCCTCCGACTTTAGCTAACAGCTAAGAACTCCCTGATCTTCACATCTTCCATTCGCGCACCGCCTCGATGTTGGCTACTGCCTCCGCTGTGCAGGGGATAATCTCAATCGCATCAAGGACGGTCAGCTCCTCCACCTTTACCGTGAACTTACATTCGCGGGGCTTGGTCACGCCGGATACAGCAAGCTGAGAGAGACTTGCAGCGCCATCCCAGTACCACAGCCTGCGGCAATTCCCAATAGTGACCTCCCGTCCTTCTCTCTTGATGATCTCGCCAAAGAATACTCCGCTTCGGTCGCCTCTGATAATGTACTTCTGCTTTTCCATTTTTCTGTTTCTCCTTTTCTTAATTAAAATTATTCTTCACTCAACAGCTCATCGACGGTGCAGCCGAAAAAGTCTGCGACCGCCTTGACCCTGTCAACGCTGGGCTTGTGCGCGTCCCACCGGGCAATCACGCCATTGCCGATGCCCAATGTCCGCTCAAGGGATGCCAGGGTGTTGCCGCTCTCCTTGCAGAGCTGGCGGATTTTCTCAACCATATTTCACCTCCGTTTTAGTAAATTGACTAAGGCGGGAGCATCTGCTATAATTTCAATGTCCTAACCGAGGACAAAAAGGAGGTTATGCCATGCAGCGCAATCTGCGAGGCACTCTTTTAGTCCACGCGTTCCGAACCAACGAAACGGCGTGATGCGTGAGGGACTTGGCTGAACCCGTACTGCCAAAGTGAGCGGCCTGTCATAGAAACGTAGGTGCTTATGCGTAGTTCTGCGTTCTGTCGGAAAGAATACCGACAATGCCGCGTAGTTCTTGCAGCAGGTTTCGGTAACAAAATTCGGGGCAAAGGTCGTCTGTGAAGCACCACAGGCGGCTTTTTGCTTCTACCCCACCTTAGTCGGAAAAAAGGATTGACGAACATTAGGAAATATGCTACAATTGAGTTGCAGACACAAGTTCATATTTGCGAATGTACGCAGCATCCTTTTTTGTTGCGGTAGCTTTTGTGCTACCTTGTTATGTATTATAATCGCATATACGCTATTTGTCAATACCTTTTTCGCTTTTATGCTACTTTTTTATGGAGGGCTACAATGCTTGTTGGAAAAATCAAAGAGCTTTGCGCGTCTCGCGGCATAACAATAAAGGAGCTTGAACGGACTACCGGCCTTGGTAACGGCACTATCCGGCGCTGGGATGATAGCAGTCCAGCTCTTGAAAAAGTGATTAAAGTAGCTGATTATTTTGATATTTCTGTTGATATGCTTACTGGCAGCGAAAATAAATTTGATATACAGATTTTTGCAGAAAAAAATCCCGCTCTCGAAAATGAGAACGGGATGGATGATGTTACGCGGGAATTGGTTAACCTCACGTATTCACTTAATGACAGCGACCGTGCCCTGCTTCTGGAAATGGCGAGAAGTATAAAAAAACAAAGAGGCTAATTTCGGTATATAAAATGGGAATATTTTCAAATCTGTTTTCTGAGTTTAATCGGAAAAAGGATGTAGAAAGCGAGAAATTCCTATATCCTGATTTGTCGCCTCGCATACCGGAATGTGACGCTGAATTTTATCTCCCTGATGAATACTATCCATTAGCATCACATGAAAACACCGTTTTTGAATGCGACATTATTGTGTTTCCGGAGCGGAAAAAAATTTCCTTTCCTTCCTCACGCGGCTTATATGTTGCCGAAATTCTTCTGCTTCATTACTGCAGTTATGGCAGCTACCCAAACCCTGCCGGTGGCTACCCGCGTTTTTGGTGGTTTAAGTACGGGATGCGAAATATAGGGTTTTATTTGTCCTCCCTTGAAAAGCGCGGGTTTATCACAAAAAATTCAAACGGTAAATACTCTCTCACCGCGTTGGGCCAGGCAGAAACCCAGGAACACGAATATATTTTATATATGCACAAGCACCCCAGGAAAACAACCGAAGACTCGCGCTTTGGTACGGAGTTTAATGTTTGGTCTGCCAATCGGCTTTTTCGTGGGAAACCTCCTGAAAATTGGGAAAAGATTTTAATTGCTGCCGAAAACGAAATACAAAGACAAATAGCAGCTCGTAACCGCCTAAAGCGTGAAAAACTGCGAAAATATGACCCGGCTCTCGCCCGCCGCCTTGACCTGGCTGATGAACAGATGCACACTATCCGTGAGGCGGAAGACCGCTATAAAGCGGATGGAGACACCGATGCCTTGATTGCCTTTTATGAAAAGATTTGGGAACAAGATGGTGTTGTTGTAAATAACAAAGGTTGGGTTTTTCGTTTATCCGAATTGTATATTTCCGTTGGTGAGCCTGAGAAAGCTGGCGATAACCTAAATAAAATACAAAATGAAAAGGCTCATGTGGCATATTACGCGCCTATAATTGAAAAATATAGACAGCGGATTGAAACTCATAAAATTTATGCCTCATCTCCACAAACGGCTGCAGAAATTAAAACTGTACTTACCCAATCCACTGTTGTTCAGCTCAAATCGCTACTTGCATCATGTAACATACCCCGCACTGGAAAAAAGGCGGAGTTGATTGAAAAGATTATTAGCGAAATACCCATTTCAAAAATCTGTGAATTTTATAATATTTCTTTGTAGAACCGCCGCCGAGGCGATAATTAAATAAAGGACGTGTTTGTTATGAAAAGGTTTGTAGCTTTTTCTATTGCACTTCTGGTTTTCCTTTCCCTGCCGCTGAGTGCCACTGCCGTTTCATCAGAATTTTTGGAGCAGCTTATCGACGAGCTTGACGACACCGCGACCCTTGACAACGCCTATGCAATTTGTGGCGCGGGAAGTGCCGTAAAGTACGTAGACGAGAGCGATAGCCTGCCGCCCAATATGGAGAAACTGGAACGTCTTGAGCGTGAACTTCTGGATGTGCCTTTTTCCGTTAGCTTTTGTGTTGACTATCTCCGCTCTTACCTTAACGCTCATGGTTCGTTCCGCCTGCTTAATTCTGTGCCATGTGCTAAATCCGTCCGCAATAACGAGGAATGTTATTATTATCAGGTAATGTTTACCACTAAAAAAATTGACGGTACTTATTCCAAATCTACCGAGTGCCTTATTGTGGCTAATCCGAAAAATTTGACAATTGATTTGCTTGCACCCAGCGACGCGGAATATTTTGATTTGAATAGTTATGCGCTAAAATTTACGGATGAGCAGCTTAAAGCGCTCGGCTTTCAGTGGTTCTCCTGCAACGGTGAGAGACTTGCAAAAGTTCTCGATTGCGAATACAAATAATGGCAAATAAAAAAAGCGTCTACCTATGCAGACGCTTTTGATTTATACATTTCCCATTCCCTTAACAGTTCCTCGCGTTCTTCATCTGTCATTCCGGAAATAATTTGTAACAGCTCAGATATCTCATTCATCTGTTTATTTTCTCCATTCGGGCTAAAATCCATCCTGTGTTTATCTATTTAAGATAATACGTGGTAAATATTACAAAGTCAAACCCCGCTCGGTAAATTCGTCATTTATCACAATTTGTGACAACGTTTTTTGTAACCGCAATATATTTTACCCATAATGCCCGGAACATTGTTTATTGAGTATAATAACGTTTTGTCCCCGGCATTATCCTGTCAATAACTTCCTTCACGCTCATATCGTTTGTAACAAGGATGTATGTTTGCTGGGAGAAGTCAGGAGGAACGCCAAGCAAGCCACTGGGGCGCTCCAAGCGCTCATTCTTTTCATGGGGCTTGGTCAGTCTTTTATACATCACCGGTTCCTCCTTTTTAGATTACCGTAAAAATCTTAACGGTTTAACATTTTTATAAAGCGGCGGGGGCCGTCGCCAAACAGAACCCCCACCGCAACCACTTGGGTTGATTAGATAATAGCATACACCTGAAAGTCATTCCACAGTCAAATTCATTCACAAGGCATTTATTTCACGGTTATAGGACTTTCATATTATGGTATTTGACAAATCAGCCCCTATATTAAAACAGGAGGGGCTTACTATGCCGCAAAGCGCGACCATCGAAAAACTCACCAGAGAGGGAATTATATCCCTTAATAAAATATGGAATGAAGAAGGCTGGACGATCGCAGCAATTGTCGAAGAAATGGAAAGGCACGGCGAGGCTACATCCGAGAGCACCGTGCAGCGCATGAGGAAAAAGGGAGCCGAAAACAATAGCTATAATTATAACCGCACCGTTAAACCAATGCTGCGCGTTTTCGCCCGCATTTCCAATGAGCCTGTCCCCGTAAGTGAAGCTGACACCCCGGAAGAAGTCCAGATAGCTACACTCAATAACACCATCCTTATGCGCGAGGCTGATATAGCTGTCCTTGAAACAAAGCTTTCCGCCGCTGAAACGACCGCCAACAGTCTAATGTTGCAAATGGAGGAGAACAGAGCGGCGGAGCAGCGAAAGATTAACCATTTACGACAACAACTTGCCGACCAAAGGCATCTGATAGATGACTTCAAAGAGTTTATGGGAGAGCGCCGTGATTTTATCCTTCGGTTAGAGGCGGAGAAAAACACAATGCGCCGAGAAAGCACACTCAAGAGCGTTTTGATTGTAGTGGTTCTTATAGTAGCTCTGTACTTCTCTGCTACAGATGCAATTTTCCCGCTTTTTTGATTGCCTATGATTTGCAAAAAATGTAAAAGCCCCATTGAGGACGACTCTGTATATTGCCGATTTTGTGGTCGGAAACAAATCCGCGAAAAGGTCAAGCGTCAGCGCGGCAACGGACAAGGTTCTGTTTATCAGCTCGAAAACGGCAAATGGCTTGCCGTGGCTCCTACCATCTATTACAAAGATGACCAGGGGAACAAACGAAAGAAGCAGCGCTCCAAGACCTGCAAAACGAAAAAGGAAGCCGTCGCTGCTCTGGCAGACTTGATCGCCACGCCTATTGCCAAAAAGCCAAAGCGCATTACGTTCAAAGAGCTGTATGATTTGTGGTTGCCGACTCACCGTGCCGGAGAAGATACCATTGGCTGTTATAAGGCCGCCATCAAGCACCTGCGCCCCATTTGGTTTTCTCAAATCGAGGATATAGGTGTAGACGATATTCAGGACTGTCTTGACACCTGCGGCAAGGGAAAGCGCACACAACAGAACATGAAGGCCGTTGTCGGTCTGGTGTATAAGTTTGGTATACCCCGCAAATATGTACCGGACAACCTCAACCTTGCGCCGTATTTGATCCCCGGCGGCACCGGTGCAGCTCATCGTTACTCCTTCGATGATGAGCAGATTGGGGCCATAAAAAAGCAAATCGGCAAAACCCGTTATGCCGAATATGTTTACTGTCTTATTTACCTCGGATTTCGTCCCACCGAAATGCTCAATCTCGATGTAAAAGATTATAACGCCGATAAGATGTATTTTGTTGGTGGAGCTAAGACCGAGGCGGGCACCAACCGAACCGTCACCATCTCACCGAAAATTCAGGAGTACATAAAAAAAATAGCCGCCGACCGCGCAGAAGGGCCGTTCTTCCACGCGATAAGCGGCAAGGCATA
>JAZSLY010000190.1:0-18014 GCA_045535585.1 Eubacteriales bacterium | reverse complement strand
CAAGCGCTTTTTAGACAGAGGCGCCGATTTTGACGACCTGATGCAAATTGGAATGATAGGGCTCATTAAGGCAATAAGAGGGTTTGACTTCACCTATGACACAGCCCTTACAACCTATGCCGTTCCTATGATTTATGGCGAAATAAAGCGGTTTTTAAGAGATGACGGACTGATAAAAATCAGCCGCGAGGTAAAGCGAAACGCACAAAGAATACGCCATTACGAAGAAGGCTACGAGCAGGAAAACGGCGCGTCACCAACTATTACAGAAATATCCGAGGCTCTTGATATAACGCCCGAGGACGTGGTGGTTGCAATGTCGGCGTCCTTGCCCGTATCACCATTGACGGTAGAGTCGGAGGACGGCACGAGCTTTGATATCCCCGTCGGTATAGACGAAACCGATAAAACTATAGAAAATTTTGCTTTGGGGCAGGCAATTGAGTCGCTGCCCGAAAATGATAAAAAACTGATAACTTTAAGGTTTTATAGGAACCTTACCCAACAGCAGACCGCCACTATTTTGGGGGTAAGCCAGGTGAAAGTGTCACGAATGGAAAAAAGAATTTGCACAAAATTGAAATCCCTTCTTCAATAACTCTTGCAAAATGGTAAATTATGTGATATACTCTACTTAATAAATTTAAAAATAGGAGTGTATCAAATGAAAATACTTGTTATTAATGCAGGAAGCTCATCTCTTAAATATCAGCTTATCGATATGACAGATGACTCTGTTCTTGCAAAGGGTCTTTGCGACAGAATCGGCATCGAGGGCGGTAAGTTCAAGCACAAGCCCGCAGGCAAGGACGATTACGTTGTTGAAGTAAACATGAAGAATCACGAGGATGCAGTTAAGCTTGTAATCGACGCTCTCGTTGATAAGGACCACGGCGTTATTTCGTCAATGGCAGAAATCTCCGCAGTTGGACACAGACTTGTTCACGGTGCAGAGAAGTTCTCCAAGTCGGTTATTATCACAGACGAGGTTATCGAGACCGTTAAGGAGTGCAGCGTGCTCAGCCCTCTTCACAACCCTGCTAACCTTACCGGTGTTAAGGCGTGTCAGAGCATTATGGGCGACATTCCTCAGGTTGGTGTGTTCGATACCGGATTCCACCAGACAATGCCCGACTATGCATACCTTTATCCCATTCCTTACAAGTACTATGAAAAGTATAGAATTCGCCGTTACGGCTTCCACGGTACGTCTCACAGATACGTTACTCTCCGTGCAGCAGAAATGCTTGGCAAGAAGCCCGAGGATATAAAGATCGTTACTTGTCACCTTGGCAACGGCTCATCTATTGCAGCGGTTGACGGCGGCAAGTGCCTTGATACCACTATGGGTATGACTCCCCTTGAAGGCTTGATGATGGGTACACGTTCAGGCTCTATTGACCCCGCTATCATCACCTTCCTTATGGACAAGGAGAATATGACTACTGCTGATATCGATAAGATGCTCAATAAGGAGTCGGGTATTCTCGGTATTTCCGAAAAGACCAGTGACAACAGAGACATCGAGCAAGGTGCAAGACAGGGCGACGCAAGATGCCAGCTCGTTGAGAATATGCTTTGCCACCAGATTACAAAGTACGTTGGCGGTTATATTGCTGCTATGGGCGGATGTGACGCCGTTGTATTCACAGGCGGTATCGGTGAGAACAATCCCGCTTACAGAAAGAGAGTTGCTGAAAAGCTTGGCTTCATGGGCGTAAAGATTGATGACGAAAAGAACAATTTTGCTGCGCGTAATGGTCTTGAGGTTGATGTTTCCAAGCCCGACACTACTGCACACGTTCTTGTAATTCCTACAAACGAGGAGCTTATGATAGCAAGAGACACCTACGAGTTGATTAAAAAGTAATTATAAAACAGAGGTTGCTTTGAGCGGTTTTTTTCTACCGTTCAAAGCAATCACTTTTATTTACAATCGCCGGTTTGTCCATAAAAACCGTTGATTTGTTAATTTACTATTATATTAAAAAAGTATAAAATAAAAGCGGTTAAAACAATTATTTACGAGGTAAAAAATATGGAAAAATTGAGAATTGGTATCATTGGATGCGGACGCATTTCCGTTATGCATTTCGAGTCTGTTGTAGCTTCTGACAGAGCAGTATTGGTTGCCTGCGCAGATATCAAAAAGGACAGAGCTGATGAGAAGGCTAAGCAGTATAACATTACGGCATATACCTCTTACGAGGAGATGATCGAGAAGGAGAAGCTTGACGCAGTTCACCTGTGCCTTCCTCATTACATTCACTCTTCCGTTGCAATTTACGCTATGGAGCACGGTCTTAACGTTATCACCGAGAAGCCTATGGATATAGATCTTAAGAGTGCTGAAAAGGCAGTTGAGGTTTCTAAAAAGACGGGCAAGGTATTCGGCGTTATTTCTCAATGCAGATATAACCCCTCTGCTCAGCTTGTTAAAAAGACGGTTGAAAGCGGTAAGTTAGGTAAAATCATTTCCGCCCGCTCCGTTCTTACCTGGACTCGTTCGGATGAATATTATTCCGAAAGCGATTGGAAGGGTACTTGGGACAAGGAAGGCGGCGGTGTTGTAATTGACCAGGCCATCCACTCCATCGACCTTGTACGCTGGATAGTTGACAGTGAAATTGAAAGCGTTAGCTGTTCCATGGCAAACAGAGGACATAAAATCGTTTTCGTGGAAGACAGCGCCGAGGGCTTGATCAAATTCAAGAACGGTACTGTATACGGTTTCTGGTGTATGAACAATTACGGCGACGACGAGCCTATTGAAATTCAGCTTTTCTGCGAAAAGGGTAAGGTCAGATTCGGTTACGACGACGCTTATATCAAGTTTAACGACGGCACCGAGGACGAGGTACATACCACTCACGACAGATACAACGGTAAGGTTTACTGGGGCAACATGCACGTAAATCAGATATACAATTTCCACGGCGCTTGCCTTGGGCTTGAAAAGCTTGACATCGACGGCGATGAAGCTCTTAAGACTCACAGACTTATTTGCGAGATGTATAATAAGGGCGGAATGATTACAAAAGAATAAGCATTTGAAACCTCTTAAACTTTGATTTTAAGAGGTTTTTTTCTTGATTTATGTATTTCTTTGTGATATACTTAAAAAGTAATAAGTATATTTTAGGAGAAAGATAATGAGTATTTTGAATGATATCTACATTCACGCAAAGGAATACGGCTCTATACCTTTCTGGAGCTGGAATGATAAATTAGACCCCGAAAAGCTTCGACGGCAAATCAGACGCATGAAAGAGCTTGGAATGAATGGCTTTTTTATGCATGCACGAGGCGGTCTTGAAACGGAATACCTGTCTGATGAATGGTTTGACTGTATCCGTGCCAGCATAGACGAAGCAAAAAAGCTTGATATGGAGGCGTGGTCATACGACGAAAACGGATGGCCGTCGGGCTTTGCAGGCGGAGAATTACTTAACGATAAAGATAATTTTGCTCTTGGTCTTTTGGAGGAGAAGGTTCCTTCGTTTAAGACCGACGAGGACACCGTTGGCGTGTACGTCAGGAACAGCGACGGCACTTTCAAAAGGGTTGAGGGCGAGGTTGATGGGTGCAATGAATATTTAAGGATTTATTTGCAGTACGAGTGCTCTTACGTTGATACTCTTAATGCTGACGTTACTAAAAAGTTCGTGGAGCTTACCCACCAAAGATATAAGGACGAATGCGGTGACGATTTTGGAAAGGCTATGCCCGGCTTTTTCACGGATGAGCCACAGTATTTCCGTTGGGGACACGCATATTCAAAAATTTTACCTGAAGAGTTTCGTAAGGCCTACGGATATGAAATCTATGATGGGCTTCCATCGCTTTTTTATAACGACGTTCCCAACGGTGAGAAATTCAGATTTGACTATTATAAGCTTATCCACAATCTGTTTATCAACAATTGGGTGAAGGTAGTATACGACTGGTGCCATGAAAATGGCGTCAAGCTTACGGGGCATCCTATCGAGGAGCTTACACTTGGCGGTCAGATGCTTTGCTGCGGCGGCGTTATGCCTTTTTATGAATACGAGGATATCCCGGGAATTGATTACCTTGCCAGAGGATTAAAGTGCGACACCTCTTCCAAACAGCTTGGCTCGGTTTGCTCCCAGCTTGATAAAAAGAAGGCACTTTCCGAAATGTACGGCTGTTGCGGTTGGGACGTTTCTCCAAGAGAATTAAAGATTATCACCGACATGATGTATTCTAACGGCGTTAATCTTATGTGTCAGCATCTCTATCCCTATTCCGAGAGAGGACAGAGAAAGAGAGACTATCCTCTTCATTACTCCGAGCACAATCCTTGGCAGGACTCCATGGTGAATTTTGATTGGCACTATAACCGACTTGGCTCCGCTCTGTCGAGAGGAGAAGAGTTTGCCCCCGTGCTTGTTATTCACCCTATGCATGGAACTTATATGCATTACAAAAAGGGCGAAGAATGGCATAAGGAAATAGAAGATCATTTTATAGGACTTTCTAATCTTTTGGGTAATAATCAGGTTCCATATCACTACGGTGACGAGATACTTATGAGTAAGTATGCAAGCGTGAATGGCGATAAGCTTTGCGTTGGCAAGTGTACCTACGAGGCGGTAATTATACCGTTTACCTATTCACTTGATAAAAATACCGTAGAGCTTTTAAAGACCTATTTGTCGGCGGGTGGAAAGGTTTGGCTTTATAAGGACGTACCCGGACATGTTGACGGTGAGGTGGCAGACCTTTTGTGGCTTCAGGCTAACGTATCGTGGGAGGATATTCTCGCTTACCGTGACGCTGTCGTGTCATTAGATAATACAAACGTTTCAACCATAAGAAAGATGACCCGAATCCTTCCCGACGGTTCTTCCTTGATTTTCCTTACCAACGTAAGCAAGGAAAAATATGACTGCGTTGAGGTTGTGATTCCCAGTGCCAAAAAGGTTTGTGAAATAGATATTGATAGCTATACCGACCATATTGATACAAAGAAGGTATATTGCGACAGTCACGGTGACGGTAAGATTCTTTATCTCTCGTTTGATGAGGCGCAGAGCTACTTGCTTTGGGTAAACGGCGAGGTTGATTCCGTCATACCCGGTCGTCCCTTGAAGAACGGCAAATTCATTCCCGTTCCCGAAACTGCAACGCTTGTTGAAAAGCCTCTTAACACCTTCCTCTTCGATATAGCATCGCTTTCCAAAGACGGTAAAAGCTTTGATGAGCCTTTGTCTATTTACGGTATAAAGGATAATCTTTTGAAAGAAAAGTATAACGGACACGTTTGGCTGAAATACGAATTTAACGTTGCCGACGGTTTCAGAGCTGAGTCTTTGAAGCTTGTTCTTGAGCCTATGCGTCAGGTTGCTTTGACGGTTAACGGCACTCCCGTTTCTCTTGAAACGAAGGAGTCCTGGTTTGACGAAAGCTTTTCCGCAATAGATATTTCCAAGGAGGTTAGGTGCGGAAAGAACGAGGTTATCGTTGAGATTGATTACTATCAACGTGACTACGTTTACTACGTGCTGTACGGCGGTGTATCCGAGTCCTTGAGAAACTGTCTCACCTTCGACACGGAGATTGAGGCGGCATATCTTATAGGTGATTTTGCGGTAACGACAGATGCCGAATTTGTTCCTGATGAGAATAATTCGTTCTTATACGACGGCAATTTCGTTATCACATCTCAAAAGGATAAGGTGTATCTGCCTAACCTTATAACCGACGGATATCCCTTCTTCAGCGGTCATATGAAGGCTTCCTTTGAGTACGAATATTCTTCTGGCGCGCCAACCGTGCTTTCTCTTTCAGGGCGTTTTGCTACCTGCAAGGTAACGGTAAACGGTAATGATGTTGGTACAATGCTCTTTGACCATACTTTCGACCTTGAAAAATATCTGAAGAACGGTAAAAACGAAATCGTTCTTGATTTTACCTGTGCTATGCGTAACGCCTTCGGTCCTCATCATCGCCCGATTGCAGAGCCGTTTGCCGTTAGCCCCGTTACCTTCTCGTTTGAAAATGAATGGAACGGCAGGGAATGTGCAAATTATCTTTCACGTTATGCTTTCGTTCAATTTGGCGTTGAAGGCGCAAAATAAATAATAAAACCCAAATAACTTCAAATAATAATTGAGAAAGGGGGAAGAAAATGGAGAAAACAATTTCACAGCTTGTTGATGAAAAGAAATATTCCGATATCAGAAAATTATTGATAGATATGCAGGCATACGATATTGCGGAGTTGTTTTCAAATTTTGACGACGAGGTTTTGCCTACGCTTTACCGAATTTTGCCAAAGGATCTGGCAACAGAGGTGTTCGTTGAGATGAGCTCCGACGTGCAGGAGACGCTTATATCTTCATTTACCAACTATGAGCTGAAGTGGATTTTCGACGAAATGTATATTGACGACGCAGTTGACGTAATAGAGGAAATGCCTGCCAGCGTCGTTAAAAGAATTCTGTCGTTTTCTTCACCCGAAACACGAAATCAGATTAACGAGCTTTTAAAATATCCCAAGGATTCAGCAGGAAGCCTTATGACAACCGAATATATTGACTTGAAAAAGGGATTGACGGTTGAGGAGGCGTTGGAGCACATTAAGGTTACGGGTGTGGATAAGGAAACCATTTATACCTCCTACGTAACCGACGAATCCCGTGTGCTGCTTGGCGTTGTTTCTGCAAAGACCCTGCTTCTTTCCGATAGGAACTGCGTTCTTTCGGATATAATGGATACTAATTTCGTGTATTCCTACACTCTGGAAAGCAGGGAAGAGGTTACCTCTAAAATTGAGAACTACTCTCTTCTTGCCCTACCTATCGTCGACAGAGAAAAGAGACTTGTTGGTATAGTAACAGTTGACGACGCTATTACGGCTTTGCAGGAGCAGGTGGAAGAGGATATCTCAATGATGGCGGCTATCACCCCTCAGGAAAAGCCTTATTTGAAATCTTCACCCTTTTCTATATGGCGTGCAAGAATACCTTGGCTGTTGTTCCTGATGCTCTCGGCAACCTTGACAAGCGTCATTATTTCTTATTTTGAAAGCGCGTTGTCTGCTCTCACTATACTTACCGCCTTTATTCCCACTCTTATGGGAACGGGCGGAAACTCGGGCAGCCAGGCGTCGGTTACTATTATAAGAGAGCTCTCTCTTGCGCAGGTTAAGGTGTCCGACTTTTTCAAGGTACAGTTAAAGGAGCTCAGCGTTGGCGTTATGTGCGGTGCGACCCTTGCAATAGTTGAATTCTTGAAGCTGTTATTTTTCGATTCACTTGTTTTGAAAATCGACGGTATCACTTTAAGCGTTGCCTTGACCGTTGCCATTACTATCTTTTTAACCGTAGTATTTGCAAAGCTTATCGGCTCATTTTTGCCACTCGTTGCTACTAAGCTCGGCGCCGACCCTGCAGTTATGGCAAGTCCTCTTATAACCACTCTTGTTGATGCGCTCTCTCTTTTAGTATTCTTCAGCTGTGCAAGAGCGATTATCAACATTTGATTTCTAATATTAGTTGCGATAAATTCCAAGTGCAGTTGGTTGCATTTGGAATTTATTTTTGATAAAATATAGAAAACGTATGGTATTTTTTACGAAAGTATGTTAAAATAAGATGTAATATTATTTTTAAGGATATTTCGTATGGAAATTACTGTAAGAAAGCTTTGCGACGGCGACTTTGAGGAAGCCTCAAAAATGATATTCCACACCTTTTATAAGTACATTTTACCGACTTATACAACCGAAGGCGTGGAATTTTTCCGTGATACCACGTCGCCTATGTCGTTTAAAATGAATACCTTCGACGGCTCGGTTACTTTATACGGCGCTTTTTCGGGCGATTTGCTCTGCGGTGTTATCGGTTGCCGTGGCACTAACCATATATGCCTTTTCTTTACTCATAAGGATTATATGGGGCAGGGAATAGGTAAAAAAATGTTTGCTCACTTTCTGGCACGGACGGACAAGTCAAACCCCGTCACCGTTAACGCCAGCGACTACGGCGTTCCTATTTACCAAAAGCTTGGATTTGAGGTTACCGATTCCCGAAAAGAAGAAAACGGAATAGTTTACACGCCTATGACGTATAGGAGGGAACGCAATGAACAATGAGTATACCGTGTTGCCTGCCTTCTACGATGCGCTCAACTCGGACGTGGATTACGGAGAATATGCAGAGTATATTTTGTCTAACGTATCTGCTGTGACCCCTGATATATTGGACCTTGGTTGTGGCACAGGAGAGCTGACTCTGGCGCTTTCAAAAAAAGGCGCAAGGGTCGTTGGACTTGACGCTTCCACGGAAATGCTGACTCTTGCGTCAAACAAAGCTATTCGGTGTGGTGCCGACGCTTTCTTTACTTGTCAGGATATGTCATCTTTCTCAACGGGCAAGAGCTACGACGCCATTATTTCAACCTTTGATTCGCTGAACTATTTAAAGAGTAGGGCGGCTCTCCTTCGTACCTTTGAGTGTGTCAAGCGGGAATTGCGGGACGACGGAGTGTTCCTCTTTGATATGAATAGTGAATATAAGTTCAGGAACGTATATTCGGACAATAGCTATATTCTTGAAGGCGACGGCGTATTCTGTGCCTGGGCGAATTTTTTCGACGAGAAAACGAAAAAATGCGATTTCTATATAGACGTTTTTGCCGAAGAAAAGATGGGGCTTTACAAGAGATATAGTGAAACGCAAACCGAGAGAATGTTCACCCTGAAGGAAATAAAGAGCTCTATTAAAAAGGCAGGTTTGACCCTGATAGGCGTATTTTTGGATTATGAGGAAACGCCGATTTCGGACAATACAGAAAGGTATTATTTTAAAGTTAAAAAATGAATAACTCAAGAATTACAAGATTTATTACCTCAGACGGCTCTGCCCGCTTGATTTTTGCTGATACAAGCAATATTGTAAATACTGCTCATACGTATCATATGACCTCACCCACGGCTACGGCGGCTCTCGGCAGAGCGCTTACTGCCGCTTCTCTTATGGGATGCCTTATGAAAAATGAGACTGACTCCCTTACTTTTCAAATAAAAGGAGACGGTCCTGCAGGCACTATCACCTGCGTTTCCGACTATATTGGAAACGTGCGCGGATATATAGAAAATCCGCTTGTCGACCTGCCTTTGAAGGAGAACGGTAAGCTTGACGTCGGCGGAGCGGTAGGACGCGGATATTTATCGGTCATCAGAGACCTTGGAAACGGCGAGCCCTATGTTGGCGTTTCCGAGCTTGTCAGCGGTGAGATTGCCGAGGACGTTACCTCTTACTTTGCAGGAAGCGAGCAGACTCCCTCTGCGTGTGCCCTTGGTGTTCTTGTGGATAAGGACTATTCCTGTCGGGTTGCAGGAGGCTTCATTCTCCAGCTTTTACCCGGTGCCGACGAAGAGGTTTTGGAGCAGCTTGAAAAGAATATGCTTCAATTTACTTCCGTTACTGAGCTGCTGACAAAGGGCTATGATGCAGAGAAATTTGCCGAAATTGTTTTGCAGGGGATAGAATACGAGGAGTTTGACACAATAGATATATCGTATAAGTGTACCTGCTCGAGAGAAAAATATGCTAACGCAATCAAAAATCTTGCAGGTAACGAGCTTGAAGAAATGATTTCGGAGGGCAAGGACATAGAAACCGTGTGTAGATTCTGCACAAGCAAATATAACTTTACTATTGACGAGTTGAAGGCGTTTGTATCAGCTCGTCAGAAACAAGAAAGGGAATAAGATGAAAAACGCAATCGTAGGACAATCTGGCGGACCAACCGCCGCTATCAACGCTACTTTGTCGGGCGTTGTCCGTGAGCTTACGTCTTCGGGAAAGGTGGACGTGGTTTATGGAATGCACAACGGTATAGAGGGTTTGTTAGAGGAGAGAATGTGTAATCTGTCACATATTCTTTTTGCAGAGTCTGACCTCGTTAAGCTGGAGAAGACTCCTGCCGCAGTGCTCGGCTCCTGCCGTCTTAAGCTTCCTGACCCGCTCAGTACCGAGGAAAAGGATATCACCCTTTATAAAAAGCTTTTTGAGATACTCGACAAGAACAACATAGGCTATTTCTTCTATATCGGTGGAAATGATTCTATGGACACTATCAGAAAATTGTCTTTTTGGGCGAAAAATCACGATTCCGATATTAAATTCGTCGGAGTTCCCAAAACGATTGATAACGACCTTGCTTGTACCGACCATACTCCAGGATACGGCTCGGCTGCCAAGTTCGTTGCAACTGCAATTTCGGAAATATTGCGTGATACCGCCGTATATCGCATAAAGGCAGTAACCATAGTTGAGATAATGGGAAGAGACGCAGGCTGGCTTACCGCCTCCGCTTCTCTTGCAGGACCTGACCTTATTTATCTTCCCGAGGTTCCGTTTAGCATAGATAACTTTATCGAGGACGTTAAGGCGGAGCTTGAAAAGAAGCCAAACGTTGTTGTTGCAGTTTCCGAGGGAATAAGAGATAAGGACGGCGTATATATCAGCCAGTTTACCAATTCCACCGCCGTTGACGCATTCGGCCATAAACAGCTTGCGGGAACGGGAAGATGCCTTGAAAGCATTGTAAAGAGCGCTATCGGATGTAAGGTGAGAACGGTTGAGTTCAGCTTGTTACAGCGTTGCGCAGCTCATATTGCTTCAAAAACCGATATTGACGAAGCGGTTAAAATAGGTTCGTTTGCCGCAAGTCTTGCCCTTGCAGGTGAGACGGGATGTATGGCGGCTTTCGAGCGTATTTCCACATCGCCGTATTCCTGCATTTGCAAGAAGGCAGACCTTGATAACGTAGCCAATTACGTTCGCACAGTTCCCCGTGAATTCATTAACGAAAGAGGTAATAATCTCACTCTTGAGTGTGTAAACTGGATTCGTCCTCTTGTCCTTGGGGAAAGCTTCCCGGAGTATGAAAACGGTCTTCCGGTACAGATGATTATATAACGAAAAAAGTCAATAGCATTTGTTGAAATGCTATTGACTTTTTTTATCTTTTGTTTTATATTTATGGTAAAGAGGATATAAACAGATTTTGAGGTGTATTATGTTTTTCAAACTTAAAGACAACTCGCGTACCGATTTACTTCTTGTTTTGACCTTGTTTTTACCGCTTTTCTGGGAACAGCTTGCATCGGTTCTTCTCGGAATGATTTCTACGATTATCTCCTCTAACATTGATACGAATCTGCTTAACGCCACCTCTCTTGTGGGTAGTGCGTTTGGTCCTGTAACGACGATTTACGGCTGCGTTGCATCGGGCGCCGCAATTCTTATCAGCCAGTACGTCGGTGCAAACGATGAAAAGAAAGCAAGGAGTCTCTTCTCAACTTCAACCTTGCTTGGCTGTGGTATTGCTCTTTTAACCGCAATATTAATTATCGTTTTCAGAAACGGATTTTTGCGTTTTACTTATCCCGATATGTCGGAGGCGTTTTTTGAGAACGCCAATATATATTCTTTCTTCTACGCACTCGTTTTGCCACTTACCTTTTTCAGATCCAATATGATTGGTATCCTTCGCGGATGTCTTAATACGAAAGGACCTTTGTATATTTCTCTTTGCGGAGGGCTTGCGGATATTATTCTAAAATTTATTTTTATGGTAGTATTTAAGCTTGGTATATGGGGTCTTGGATTTGCAAGTCTCGTTACTAATATTTTGTTTACTGTAGTTTGTGTCGTTATCATAGGTAAGGTTGGAAATTTTAAGGGGTGTATCCTTCACGCATTTGAATATTTCAGCGTCGAGGTAAGCGTCAGCGTCTTTAAAATAGGTGTTGTGATGTGCGCTCAGGCTTTTGCGGTAAGCATTGGCGCCCTTGTGTTGAGTAAGGTGTTCTCTTCATCGGGTGATGATCAGATAGCGGCGTATACCATTGTGGTTTCCATTGAATCCTTGTTCCATTTAGTACCCATGGCTCTCTCGTACGTAGCACAAATACTTGCAGGGCGGCATACGGGTGCGGGAAAACCCGAGTACGCCTTGAAGCTTACAAACGCTATAACGTTATTTTCTACTCTGTTTCATTGTGTCCTATGTGCCATATCCTACTATTTTGCGGACTTTATTACGTCGCTATATACCGACAATCAAACGGTGCAGGCTATTGCCGCAGATGCATTGAAGGTGGCACTTCTTATTCTCCCTATCGGTTGGTCGGGAGGAAATATTCTTCCTGCAGGTATCAGAGGAATGGGAAACGTAAAGCTTCCCGCGGCCGTGCTGATTTTATCTCTGTGGCTATATAAAATACCGTTTACCTGGTATTTCTGTTCTGTATTAAATACGGGTGCCGTTGGGCGAATGGCTGTTAACAGCTTTGAATTTATTATTTATTCGGCTTGCTTTATAGTTTATAACGTTATAAAGCAAAAGAAAATTATCAAAAGCAAAGTATGATAAATGGGCTATAAAACTCTGTTGAGGTTTTATAGCCCATTTTAAAAGAAAAAGGGCGATGCAGTATTGCATCGCCCAAACTGTTATAAATTATTCAGCAACGGTTGAAACTGCGGTGATGTGAACGTTAGGACCGTTGTACCAGTAAAGGAAGCCCTCTACGTCAACTACGTCGCCAATCTGGAGCGCCTGAACAGCCTTGTATACGTCTGTGTCGGGACCGTTGTGGTAGTTCTCTACGCAGAAGCTATATGTATTTTCACCGAGAGTGAAATCTACGTAGATGTCCTTGTCGTACTCGTCATCCTTGTATGAGATGTTAGCAACGGTAAGACCTGTGAATTTAGCAAGAACGTTCTGCTTGTTGATAAGCTCGTCTGTGCCAAGAAGAGAGGTAAGATCCTCAGCCTCTGCAACCCAAGTGCCGTCAAGGATTTCGAAGGTAGAGTCGATGATTTCTACTTCACCTGACCACTCAGCCTTGTAGCCTGTTACCTTGATCTTTGTACCCTTTGTAAGCTTAGCTGCGTCCTCCTCGGAGCAGGGCATTTCATAAAGGAAATATGCACCGTCGGGATCCTGAGTGTAAACTGTTATCTTGTTGTCCCACCATGACTGGTTGTCCTGAACGTATGCTTCGATAACAACCTGAGTCTCAAGCTCAGCTGCTGCGTACTCTGCATAGGTCATAACGCCTTCGCCCTTAGCTGCGGGGTCGAACACGGGCTCAACGGGGTCGGGTGTAGTAACGGGTGTTTCTACGTCTGTTTCGTTGTCCTTGATTTCTTCAACATCATTGCAAGCAACGATAGCAAAAGCAAGAACGAGTGTCAAAAGAATAGCTAAAAACTTTTTCATTTTTTTATCTCCTTTTTTGTTTTTACAATGGTAATTATACTCAATAATGCCTCATATGTCAATAGTTTCGGGAATTCTTTTTGCGTTCTTTTACCCAATTAACTGTAAAGCCAAGAATCAGAACTATCCAAATTATCGCAAGCGTGATAATGAGAGCCTTTGACGTGGCAGGGAGCTCTCCAAGCTCCTCTTTGCCAAAGGTGGTGGTTTTTTTGATGTTTTGCTCAGCCGTTGCGAACAAATCGTCAAAGTAAGTGCCTTCAATGCTTTCTTTTCTTCTGGCTGATTTTACGGTATTTTCAATCAGCTGTCCCGCCTCGTTCCTAAGGGTTGCAGAGCCGTTGAAAACGGGGGTAACAAAGGTGTTTTCGGTGTTGTCAATTAAAAGCCTTGTTGCATCTATCTTTACCGAGTAATGAAGGTCGCCGTCGTTTCCTTTGCCGTCTAAATATTCCTTATACTCACGGGAATTTTGTGCAAGCGTCGTAACGGGAGCGTAGCCTTCGGTCTGCGAATAAGAAATTTGTACCTCGTTTGTCAAAAGGTATTGCATAAATATCCAGGATGCCAGAACCTCTTCGCTGTCCTCCTTGTTGAAGAGACAGAGGGAGGGACCCTGAGATATCATCTTTTTATCGTTTACGTCGTACTGGGGAATGGGTCTTACAACGGTTTCGAAATCCACAAGGGCGTCTTCGCTTATGTCAATGTTGGGTGCACCGCTTCCCATCCAGGTAGCACCTGCAGTGGAGTCAATAGCAAAGATACATTGACCTGCGTTAAGGAAATTGGCAGGGTAGCTGGAAATCTTGAAGGTGGAAAACGCTCTCGTTTTTCCGTGGGAGTATAGCTCTGTCAAAAGGGCGCGCGTCGTGTCGTTAAATAGACCTATCTCGCCCTCGCTCGTTGAAAATGGCGCATTCTTTTGCTTCAAAAGATGTATCATCATATTGTCGGTTGACTTGTAGATGAATGGAATAAGTACCTTTTGTCCGTTTACAAGGAAATTGCCGTCCTCGTCCTTTTCCATTGCTTTTTCGGACACCTCCCATATAAAGTCCCAGGTAAGAGTGTCGGGAACGGTATATCCTAATTTTTCAACAAAGTCGCGGTTAATGTAGCAGGCTTCGGTTGAACGCATAAAGGGAAGCGCAAACAGCTTGTCGTCAATTATACATTCATTAAGAAATTTAGGAACTATCTCCGATTTTTTAGGGGAGTGGAACTTGATTTCAGTGCCACCGAGTCCGTATTCGGCGTGATTTACAAGTGTCTCAAGAGGCACGACGTTATTCTTTCCTGTTTTGTAGGTAGCAATATGGTCGGGATAGGTGATACATACGTTGGGCGTCGTGCTTGTGGGAATATTGGTGATTACGTCCTCATATATTCTGCCGTAGTCGGTGTAGAGCTTCAGGTTGACCTTAATAAAAGGATAGAGCTTTTCAAAATCCGCTATGGCTTTTTCATATATCGCCACCTGATAAACGTTTGTGTCGTTCTTTGCCCAGAAGGAAATTTCATAGGTGCGCGTTTCGTCAAGAGAGTCGGGCATTTCAAATTCCTTCAGCCCGTCACTGCCGTGGCAGGATACGAGTGTAACGGTCAAAAGGAGAGTGGCAACAAAAACGAGTAATTTTTTCATCCCTTCGTACCTCCTCTCGATACACCCTCCATAATCTTCTTGTGAAATAAAAGGAAGAGAATTATAAGAGGTACGGAAATTACGACCACCGCCGCCATCATGGCAGGAATGTTTTCTCTGCCGAAGCCGTTTTCCCTTATTGCCTGAATTCCGTTTGATACAAGATAATATTCGGGGTTGTCGGTAATAAGCCTTGGCCATACGTAAGAATTCCAGCACTCGATAATTTTAAGTATCGAGATTGTGATTATTGTAGGCTTGCAGATAGGAAGCATCACCTTGAACATATACTTCATATCCGACGTTCCGTCAACCTTTGCCGCATAATAAAGCTGGTCGGGAATGAGAGAAAAATTTTCTTTCAGCAAATATATGTAGAAAATCGACGTAACCGAGGGGAGAATTAAGCCTGTGAACGTGTTTCTTAAGCCTAACTCGGTTATGGTAACGAAGTTGGTGATGATAACAAGCTCGTTTGGTATCATCATCAAAGATAAAAAGAGGGTGAAAACTAAATTCTTGCCCTTGAAATTTAGTCTTGAAAAAGCAAATGCGGCAGGAATGATTACAACAAGCATTAATAGTGTTGTGATAACGGTGAAAATAATAGTATTAGCAAAGTATTTGGCAAGCGGTACGGCGCTGAAGGCAGTTGTATAATTGTCAAGAGTTGGCGCCGTTGTAAAGAATTTCGGAACGTACTCCGAATTATAGGATGCATAATCCTTAACGGAGGTGAGAATCATCCAATAAAAAGGGAACAAAACGGATATAGCCCAAAATATCAGCAAAAGGTAGATGAAAGCTTTAAAGACGATATTGGCGGCTTTATGTAGAGTTGCCCTTTTATTCACGTTAATATCAATATTGTTCTGCATTTTTCGCCTCATAATCAATAGTGTGTAAATTTCTTACTTACAATTAAATTGATACAGGTTATGGTCAGCACGATGGCAAAAAGAATGATTGCAGCGGCAGACGCATAGGAGGGGAAGCCACCGCCCTCACCGTAGAGCATATCGTAGATATAACCTACAAGAGTGTTCATTTCTGCGGCGTTCAGGTTAGTACCGAACAGAGCAACGGCGTGGCGATACGCCTTGAAAGCGCCTATAAATCCCGTGATGAACAAATAAAAGAGCATAGGCGATATCATCGGCAGGGTGATTTTTCTAAAGGTCCTGAATTTCGACGTGCTATCAATTTTCGCCGCCTTGTAATAATCGTCGTTTACAGATGCCAGCGCGCTTGTAAGAATAAGGATTTTGAAGGGAAGAACTATCCAGATGGTATAAATGCAAAGGACCAGCATTTTTGCATAGTATGGACCGTCAATGAAATCAACGCTTGTCATTCCGAAGGCATTCAAAATCAAATTGACAAGTCCGTCGGAATATGCCGTGGGCTTGTACAAAATCATAAATACCAGACCTACTGCAAGAGTGTTGGTTACGTAGGGAAGAAAGTAAATTGTCTGGAAGAGATAACGCAGCTTCTTGATTGAAGAAAGTGCGAGGGAAATTCCAAGCGCAAAAACGGTTGAAAGAGGAACGGTAATAAAAACGAGGATAAGAGTGTTTTTTAGCGCCTGAACGAAATACGTATCCCTGAGAACGTATGAATAATTATAAGTTCCCGTGCCAAAAAAGCTTTGTGACGCGGAATTAAAGCCCTCCTCAAACGAATACACCAGAACGTCGATCAGGGGATATAGCATAAAAGCGGTGATAAAAACGATAGCAGGCAAAAGATAAAGCCATGCCTTTAAATTGTTTTTCTCCATTATATAGCCTCCAGATCACAGTCAATGCGAAGGGTGGTGTTCTTATCGAAAAGGTGTACCTTGTTTTTAATAAGCCTGAAATTGAATGTATCGGAATTGATTGTCAAGGGCTCGTTTGAAAGGAAAACGGCACGGATTTTCTCACCGTCGGCGTCGGGGTGAGCAGAAATCACCGTTACGTCCTTACCTGCCTTTTCAACCCCCAGCAAATCAAAGGATAAGGGCGACTCACCGTCAAGCAGGAAGCCCTCGGGTCTAATTGCAACGGATACGTCGCCGTTGACGTCACCCTTCACTTTAAGGGCAGGTATGCCGTTTATGTACAGAGTACCGTTGGTGACAGTGCCGTTCACAACGTTAATTTTCGGAATACCAAGGAATTGGGCAACGAAGAGATTTTGCGGATTGTCGTATATCTCCTGGGGCTTTCCTATCTGTTGGATAACACCGTTTTTGACCACTACGATAAGGTCGGATATGCTCATCGCTTCGTCTTGGTCGTGGGTGACGAAAATGGTCGTGATATTGGTATCACGCTGAATCTTCTTTATTTCCTCTCTCGTTTGCAATCTTAACCTTGCGTCGAGATTGGAAAGAGGCTCGTCGAGAAGTAGAATAGAGGGGGATTTTACAAGAGCTCTTGCAATAGCAACTCTCTGCATCTGACCGCCCGACAGTTCCTTGGGCTTTCTGTCAAGAAGAGTGTCTATTTCCACAAGCCTTGCCGCCTCAAGCATTCTTTCGTTCATTTCTGCTTTTGTGGGCTTATTTTTACCCCTAAGATTTTGCAGAGGGAAGAGAATGTTGTCACGAACGGAAAGGTGAGGGTAGAGGGCATAGTTCTGAAAAACAAGACCGACGCCTCTCTTTTCGGGAGGTACGTTTGTAACGTCGGTTTCTCCAAAATAGATTTTTCCTTCCGTTGGCTTTAATAATCCCGAAATCAAATTCAGCGCCGTGCTCTTACCGCAGCCTGACGGACCGAGAAGTCCAACAAGCGTGCCGTCGGGTATTTCCAGGTTGAAATTATCAACTGCATTAACCTTTGTCACGGTCTTTTTAACTTTAGACGTAAAGGTTTTGGTTAAATTTTCTAAAACTACTTTCATCGCTTTAATTCCTTTGATTTATGTATGGTTATAAATTTTGCTTATACACGGAAAATTATAGCATAAGTTCTAATATTTATCAAGTAATTATTGGTAATAATAAAAACCAAAAATTAAAAAACTCGACAAATTCCGCTATAATCTGCTTTTTTGAAAACAAAAAGTGAAATTTATCAATATGAATATTGACAGATTGAGTAAAATATAT
>JAZSLY010000070.1:0-15140 GCA_045535585.1 Eubacteriales bacterium | reverse complement strand
CCCTAATCCAGATCCCGACCCCGCCCCTAATCCAGATCCCCGGCCCGAGCCTGAGCCTGAGGGCGATATTTGGACAAACTTCCATTAAAAATCAAAATGGCTGTAAAACGATTCGTTTTACAGCCATTATTTTTATTTACTAGGAAATTGCATTAAAACAGACCTCGCCGTTATTCTTTCTTTAGGTAAAAATGCCATAAGATAGGCGAGATATGCCAGCGGCTGCTAGCCGCTTTTTTAATGCTATCTGCGTATTTTTCTGGACACGGAAAGTATTTTCCGTCCCATAGGCAAGGACAAAAGCTCTTCTTCGTCGAATACCTTTGTCAAAACGATAAGAAGAAAATAAACGATAAGCGCAATTACCAATGACGCCCCAAGCGCGATTACGCTTTGCAGAGAAAGCAGGGCAGAAGCACCAAGCACCATAGCCACCGCCGCTCCCATAGCAAGAGCGCATATCAACGGCAGTAAAACCGTTCGCTTATAATCAAGGATAAATCCCGACTTTAGCTTCAAATACCTGAAATTGAGAATAGAAATTACAAGTGGCAGTGTTACGTCGCCGATTAGAAGCGCAAATACTCCAAGGTCGGTATATTTAAGCAAAACGGCCACCAGCACCACGTGAATTCCAAAGGAAATGCTTGCGTTGATTACGGGGATTTTCATTCTGTCATTTCCCTGGAGAACGGAGGTAGTTATGGTTGACAGCGAATAAAATATTGTCGCAACCGAGCCGTACCTCAAAAGGTCTACCGCCACGGTGTGAAATTCCGTAAGGCTTGGAAAAAGGGTGGAAATAATCGGCTCAGCAAGCACGGAAAGTCCTATTGCGGAGGGAATGGAAATGCAGGAGGTCAGCTTGATGACCGAGGAAATCTTTTCGTTCTTCTCTTTTATATTTCCTTGAACGTTCAGCCTAACGATACTGGGCAGGGTAGACGCCGCAAGAGCGGTGGCGATTGCAACGGGCAGATTGATAAGCTGTGTATATTGGGTATTGAAAGCGCCCTGCAATCCGCTGACGAAGGCATCCTCAAAGCCCTTGTCAGACATAATATTTCCGAATATCAGGTCGTCAAAGGTAAAGCCAATCTGGTATACGGTCTGACTTAAAACTATGGGGAACATAGTGAAAATAAGCTCGGAATAGGTGACTCTTCTTCTTTCAACGCCGTCTCTTTTAGCGAAAAATCCTTTTCCCACACTTGAGGCAAACATCAGCGATAGCATTATCAGCGCGCTGAAAGCGCCTGCAAGAGTACCAAGGGTAGCACCTGCCGCGCCCTTTGCCGAAAATAAAGGGTCGCTTGCAAAGGCGCGGATGAAGAAATAGGTTGCCACAATGCTGACTATTGCGTTGACTATTTGCTCAACTATCTGCGAAAGAGCCGTTGGCGTCATATTGGAGTTGCCTTGGAAATATCCTCTGAAAACTCCAAGAAAGGCAACCACCAGAGTGGTAGGGGCAAGAACTCTCAAGGGCTCGGCAAGCCCCTGCCTCATATACAGAGCCTCTAACCATTCCGCACCGAAAAACAGAACTGCGGCGGCGCATCCTCCTGCAATCAGGGCAAAGAGCAGAGCTCTTTTAATAACCGCTATGGCGTTTTGTGTCTTGTTTTCCGCAAGCCTTGCAGACACAAGCTTTGAAATTGCCAGAGGCAGACTGTAAGAGGAAAGCGTCAGTGCAACGTTATATATTCCAAAGGCAACGGAATAAATGCCGTTGCCCTGCTCACCTAAAAGGTTAGCCATAGGAATTCTGTAAACGAAGCCGATGATTTTTGTGATTATTCCTGCAAGGGCAAGAATAGAGCCTTGAACAATCAATGAATCGGTTGCTTTTTTTACGGTATTATTCATATGGTTTTATTCAATCCAAAATTTCATAACCTTTTTATTATTTGATTCGTCAATTACCGTGTGGAGTCTGCCTTCCTTGTAAAACGCCCAGAGAGTATTATACAAAACTGCGGCGTAAGGCTTCAAAAGACCGCCCTCTTTAGCGTATTTGCAATCAACAAATGGCTCGTGCCACATATCGCGCCAGCACTCGTAGATGCCGAAGGCGCCAAGGTCTCTGGGACTATCTTTTCTGTTGAGAAGATATGCTTCCATTCTGTCGTATGCCTTCTTGGCAACGCTGAAAGTGATATCCTCAACTCTCACGTTCTCAAACTTCTCGTCCGTTATGTTGACACCACTTGGCGATATCTGCGAAACGGAGGTAAGAGGAAGCTCGATAATATTCTGATTTTTAACTTCATCAGGGTAAGCAAGAGGAGTGGTTGCCATATACGCTTCTCCCTCTTTGACGGTCACAAACATAGGTCTTGTAATACGTCCTGCGGTGATAACGCCATCAAGGTCCTTGTGAATTGCAAGAGCCGTGATGTCGGCAGGAAGTGTGTCAAGAGCATTTGCCATACCCTTTACCATGCCCGTCTCGATATCACTCTTTCCTTCAAGATATTCTCCAATACTTAAAGCATAGAACTCCGTATCGTGATAGCCCATTCCGTTGGAAAGCTCCTTGAACTGACCGCCCTTTACAGCCGAACGGATAGGGTAGCCTCTGTCGAGGAATGACTGCATAAGCTCACGGGAGCGTGCATAGAACTCTTCGGTGTTAATATCACGTGCAGTTCCGTTGAGAATGAGCGCCAAGTTTTCGTCCTTATCAACGAACGGATGTGCTTGAGACACTCCTCCGTTTGCAGGGCGTGAATGAGCAATTCCGCAGGTGCCCGGGAAATTCAGGGCATCTGTTTCCTCAAGAAGCTTGTTAACGTCGCCAACAACCTTGGCGTAATATAATTTACCCTCGTGAATAGTGGCAATTCCCGTGCTGAGTCCTCCGTCGATATATTCTTCACGGCGAAGCATCTCAATCAAAATCGGTGCCGCCGCTTTTTTGCCTGTATATGCCGCTAAGTTACACATAACAATATTTCTCCTTATAATTAAATGTTTACCACATTATATCACTTTAAAATATAAATTGCAATAGAAAAAGCTATTAAATTTTCACCTTTTGACAATCATTCCAATGATAATCGGTGAAATACGCCGATACCTCAGGGACAACAATATGATAAGGGTCAGCCGTTCTGTTCGCGACACGGCGTATAAGGCTTTGTCGGCAAGGGAAGCGCTGAACACACGTCTCTCTCGAGAGCCAACTCTTTCGGAAATAACAGAGGAGGTCAACCGACGTGCAAGAGAGGAGAGGGAAGGCGGAGAGCCAGAAATTCTTTACAGTGAAAAAATGATAGCCAACGCCCTTGACGCCGTTGTTGCTCCCGTCTCGCTTTACGAGCCTATCTTTTCCGATAACGGCGACTCGATCTATATAATGGATCAGCTTTGCGACAACAAGAGCAACGATAATATATGGACGGAAAATATAGCTATAAGCGAAGCCTTGAAAAAGCTGACGGCAAGGGAAAACACAATTATCAATATGCGCTTTTTTATGGGTAAAACGCAAATGGAGGTCGCAAGCGAGGTCGGTATAAGTCAGGCGCAGGTGTCCCGTCTTGAAAAGGGAGCACTTGAAACAATAAAAAGAAATATTTAAAAAAGAGATGCAAAGCTCATTTGGCTTTGCATCTCGTCTTTTATTTCTTTTCTTCGGGAGCGTCCTTCTTTGCATCGGGTGCAGCTTCGGGACGGGGAACAGGGTTTACAACCTCTCTTACTGCCCAACGGTAAATCTTCATATGAGTTCTGTCCTTGTTGATTTCAAGGGTAAGGATGTCGTCCTTTATAGTACATACTCTGCCGATGATACCGCCGTTTGTGCAGATCTCGTCGCCAACCATAATACTGTTTCTCATTTCAGCAATCTGCTTTTCCTGCTTCTTCTGCGGTCTTATCATAAAGAAATACATAACCACAAAAAGAACTACCATCATAATAATCATTGTTGAACCGCCTGCCGCACCTGCCGCAGGAGCTGCTGCTGCAGCATCTAATAAATTAATCATTTTTTCCTCCGTTATGACTTATTTTTCCATATTAGTATACATTAAAAGATTAAAAAAATCAATAGATAATTTATTAATTATACGAATTGAGCGATAATTATTGAAACGAACATCAACATCGCTCCTGCAATTTCTGACAGCGACATTCCCTGACCGAGAATTATCCAACCTGCCAGCGCCGCAAAAACCGACTCAAGACTCATAATAAGGGTTGCAAGAGTTGGGTTCGTATATTTTTGACCGATGATCTGAAGGGTATAGGCAACGCCGGATGACATCACGCCCGTATAGAGAATGGGAACTGCGGCATAGGTAAGGTCCGAGAGGGATATACGGTCGAATATCAGCGCCCCCAAAAGACAGAGGACGGCACATACGGTGAACTGTATGCAGGAAAGCTTTACTCCGTCCACCTTTGGAGAAAAGTGGTCGATGACCATGATGTGAAAGGTGAAGGCAATGGCGCAAAGGAATACAAGCACGTCACCCTTGTTTATAGTAACGCTTTCCTTAACGCAGAGCAGATACATTCCAAGGGTTGCCAGCGCAACCGATAACCATATGGAGTGCTTCACCCGCTTTTTCAGGATAATCGAGAAAAGGGGAACGAAGATTATGTAAAGGGCGGTTAAAAAGCCTGCCTTACCGGGAGTCGTGTAAACAAGACCGAATTGCTGGAGAGTGGACGCAATAGCAAGCACCACGCCACATAGGATTCCGCCGATGAAAAGCGTCTTTTTGTCCTCTTTGACAACCTCGGATTTCTTCTTTTTTATTTTGCTCATCACGAATATTACGGGAAGCAGAGCAATCGCACCAACCACGTTTCTTACACCGTTAAAGGTAAAAGGGGGAATATGCTCAACACCTACCGATTGGGCAACGAAAGCCGTGCCCCATATCAGCGCTGTGAGCAAAAGAATGATACTGCCTTTAAAATTTTTCATAATTACCTCTGATAGTTGAATTCAAGCAAACAATATTGTACCATAAATTTCCGATAATTCAAGAGCTAATGAATATTTTGTAAAAATACAGGTGAATACTTGACACAATTCGACAAAAATTGTAAAATGTTAACAATTGTTTTTAGGAGTAAGATATGAAAAATATTGTAAAAGTGATTTTCGCGTTATTGGTTCTTTCTTGCTTTTCCTTTCACCAAGTCCTTGCAAGTATTGAAGGTGGTAACGGCAAAGTCGTAGGAATTAAAGAGGGCGACGAGTATCTCATATCATCGGTAACTATGTCGGGCGACGGCGATCTTTGCTCTGGCGAAGAGCTTGACTGGTTTACCCTCGATGCCACTAACAATTCTAACTTGGCAGGGCTTTACTACGTAAAGGAAAACGAGAATTCAGACGCCACTCTTATCTACGTCAACGGAGAGACCGCAGAAAAGCGATATATCGGTGTAACCGATACGGATAGCGGTCTGACATCTTTTGGTGATGGCTTGTGGCAGGCGGGCGTCTGGACAGGCGGTGCCCTTGACGGAGATGGCGCAAAGCTTGACTCGTACTATTATTTCTATCACAGCTCGGGTCACGGACTTGACGCATTTAACAATGCCACCTTGTCCGTTCTTCCTTCCTCCTCAAAGGTCTCAACTCTCCCCGATATTGCCGACAAAACTGCCGAGGAGACGGCAATGGTAGAGGCGCAAATAAACGTAATGAACGCCGTAAACTCCCTTTCCTTCAGGTATGCATACAGAAGCGAAGAAATTATTCCTGCGTCGGACTTTCGGTCTTTCAGCTTCAGCGAGCGTCAAAAGACGGGCGGTATAAGGTTTTATAAGAACACCGACACAGCAAATAAGGCGGTGAAGCTAAGAGTGTATATCGCAACCCCGACGGGTGAAATAGAGGTTTATGAAGCAACAGACGACGTGAGCGCGGGAAAGTATGCATCCACCTCCACCAGCACGGTAAAGACCACCCACGAAATCACGGCGTCGGAGCTTATCAGCCTTTCCACCAACTATCGTCTTTCCGATGTAGAGACAGGTTACGTGGTGGGCGTTGAGATATTTCCGAGAATAATTGACGATTACACGAAAATATATAAAAGCTCTACGTCAAAGACAACGAACTTTGAAATTCAAATAAATTACGGCGAGGAGGATTACGTCTTTTCTTCTCCCGCTTTTATGCCGACGGGAGCATATTTTGACGAAGAAAGCGGGCGAGTCTCATCTCTTGAAAACGGAAGAGAATACTACCTTTCTGCAGTCAGTATTAACGATTTTGTAAATGTAGAAACTGCAAAGGTGCTTACCTCCAACGAAAAGGGAGAAATTGATTTATCGGGCGAAGGCGTCGGGTTATATACCTTGTTTTCCAAGCCTCTTTACGAGGAATATGAAAATACCGTTTCAAAGCCTTTGCTGATATATCTCCCCGACAGTAAAGAAACGCAAGAACTTGTCGGCGTTTCGGATGATGAAAACGGAACTACCGTTACTGCAGGGGACGGCGTTACGGAATGGTGTGTTGGTGCGTGGAGTAACGCAGGTAAAATCAACGGCGTTGAAAAGGGTGTTTCCTACGACGTTTCCGCAAGCGCTTCAAGCGAGGTATATATCAGGGAGGGATACAGCGTTGACTTGTCCGGCACAAGCCTCCCGTCCTCTCCTCAAAGCACCGCAACGGAATCTCAGCTTGACTATCAAAAGGCGCTGGAGTGCTTTTCTTTCAAATACGCATATAGACAAGGCGAGATTATTCCGTCGGCTCAACTGGGTGCGATAAGTTTTGTACCTTACATAGCTCAAGGCACGGTAGACTACGGCTCGCAGATAATTGATTCCGCTGTAAACACGTATACCAAAATCGTGGTGTATACCATAAACAAAAACGGTAGAATAACGGTTTTTTCGGCGGTGTCCGATACTCCTGCGTCACCCGATTTGTCGGAGGGGAAGGTTCACACCGTGTCGGCAGATACTCTCCTTTGCGGTGACGGTTGTATATCCGATGACGACGGATATGTTGTAGGTATAGAGATATTCCCAATGCTTGTAAATCGCCCTGAACACCTGACGTATATGTCTGGCGTACCAACCCATTTTGCATTGAGGTTTATATATGGTGGAGAGAAAGGCTATTGTGTCAAAAGCGTTCCCGACGCGCCCGAGGTCAGCGTTCTCGACGGAGGAGATGCGTTTTGTATAATGAACTTTGACCCGTCCCTGAATTACGAATATAGCACCGACGGGGAAAGGTGGAACGCAGTTGTGTCGCCCGAGAAAACGCCGATGACTAAAGCGTCAACACAATATTTCGTCAGGGTCGCAAGGGATAGTGAGAACACCTGCAGTAAGGCGTCATGCGCCGTGTCGTCTCCCGTTGTTACAAGTGGCATTTCTTTGGCTCTCAACGGCTATTTTGCTATTTGTATCGGTCTTGACGGGGGCGTAAGTACAGTGAAATTTTTCGACGAAAACGGAATTGCCCTTGACGCTTCCAAGTATATGTGGAATAGCGAATTATCTGCATTTTTATTGAAGGTACCTCCAAAGGATTATGAAAATAAGTTCTTTACCTACGTTTATTCCTTTACGGATAAAGAGGGAAGGGTTACCGAGGTAAGACGTACCACAAAAACTGCATCGTATTATCTTGATGAAGCCGACACGGATACGACGAAGGCACTAAAATCGTTTTTTCGGGTTTCAAAGCTTTATTTTGACGAAGGCGTGACGGTATCGGATTTTGACGCCGTGCTTCTCTTGGAGCTTGACGCATATTACAATTCCATTATGTGCGAGAATACGCCCTCTCCAAGCTTTACCACCGACGACCCCGATTTTACCTTTATGGGCACCTCTCTTATTCTCGACGGCTCAATCAAGCTACGTCACTATTTCAAGCTGAATAAAACTCCCGACAGCTTTTCTCTCGGCGTTGAGCTTGCAGGCGAGAAAATAGCCGACCTATCTGCAGAAAGCGAAGACGGTTTGTTTTATGCAGATATTGACTGCAAAGGCATCTCGGGATACAATAACCAATATACCCTGACCGTCGAAAATAAAGAGACTTTAAAGAAAACGCAAATCACCTATGGAATCTGCGATTTTACAAAGAATATGGTTGTGAATAAGACCCGTGACGAAAAGGTGTACTATCTTTCTCTTGCAATATACAGTTTGTTTGAATCCTTCTCCAATAATTAACAAAATCAGCGGTGCTACCACCGCTGATTTTTATATGCCCGACATAATATGCGCGTTTCGTATATAAGAATCCTTGATTTTGTTTTGAACGCTGACGGCGTGCCTGATAAGAATTGTGCCGCCTTCACCCGTCAGCTCCTGCCTTTGAAGCTCCTCGACTATAAGAGAAGAGATATCAAGCATACTTTCCTTTTTAGCGTCACGCTCAAGAGGCGTGTTGCCAAGCTCGGTAAGAGCCACGAGAGATGATTCAAGCTCACAAAGCCTTTCAAGACTCCTCATTCCTCTGTACGCCCATTTATAGAACGGCTCGTACACGTTATTCAAAAGATAGACGAGGGAAACGGTGTGCTTTACGAATTCAAATACGCAAAGCTGTGCCGCGCCAAACTCTTCTCTTTTCAGCGAGCGCTCGTAATTATATAGCCCTGCTTGCTCCATAAGCGCAAGGTGGGCTGCTATTTTTTTCAGCCACACGTCACGGGGAAAGCCTTTTTTCAAAGCGTTTCTTATTGCAGAAAACTCACCCAGCTCATCGAAGAAAACCTCTCCGTTAGTTGCAGCCGCAAGGGATTCGGTGGGTATGGAGAACCATTCGCCAAGTGTCTCGGGGAGCGTAGGCGCACCGAGGTATTTTTTGTAAAAATCATCTATCAGGATTACGCCGTGTCTGTTTCCGCCAACGGGAGAGAGCACAAGGCGCTTCAGCCCCATATATTCTTTGGGTAGCTTGGAGTATACTTTCTCAAGCTTGAAGCCGTATTTTTCGTAATCTTCTTTTGTCAGCCATATGCAAAAGCCTGCTTCAAAATCGTGGTCGCGCGACACCTCGTCGTCATAGCCAAAGCACTCCGACCCGTCTCCTGCAAGCCCTATTGCAAATCTGTGTGATGCATCGGGAAAGGCTTCTATTATTGCCTCCCGTCCGTATTCCTCATAAAAGCTTTTTGCTATTTCAAGCCCCTTCATATATGCTCTTTGCCCTTTCTTTCAGCTCCTCTGCAAAGAAGAAATATCCGTAATAATCAAAGGACGGCGCACACTTTTCACATACGAAGGCGTAGTATGCGTTCCTTTCCACGTCGTCACTATTGAGTATTACTTGCGCTTTTTCAAGCACCTCGGTTATTTCTTTTGCTTCCAACCCGTGCCACGCCTCAAATAGATGCGCCATATTAACGTTCGTTATTGCGCCGTCAAGAATAGTGGCAGGGGAGAGTGCGGTGATTTTCAGCGCCTTCTCATAGGCGTCTTTCGCTTCCTCGTATCGCTTGATGTCAACGAGCGTGGTTGCTAAATTATTATAAAAAGCGCTGTACCTGCCGTCGTTTTTGTCAAGCCCTTCACTTTCATATATCGCAAGCGTTCTTTGATATAGGAGAAGCGCTCTTTCGGGGTCGCCGAAGGCTTTAGCGGTAGTGGCGGCGTTCAACAATATAGTAGCGCCCGAAATCGTCTTTTCGTTTCCCGTGGCAGAAAGCAGCTCAAGAGCGCGCTCAATCGCCGAAATACCCTTTTCCTTTTTGCCCATTCTGCGAGTAAGGCCAAGCATTTCGTTAACTATTGACACTTCTCCAAATTTGTCGCCAAGGGACACCGCCTCACCACGCCAATAGTCAAGAAGCCTTTCTGCTCCTTCAAGGTCGTTATGAGTGAAAAACGAATCCAGCTTTTCTATCACACGGGCGACGGGAATCCGTCTCGCCTCGTTGTTTATCTTTTTACAAGAGGTACATTCAAAATCAAGACCCGTAATTTCAAAATCCTTATCCACAATTCTCACCTCAAGAAGATTATAATACAATTTTTAAAAATTTGGAAGAGTAAATTTGATTTTTAAAACCCGTTTTATCACAAAATTTTAACAAATCGTAATTTTTAAATAAATTACTTGATAAAGAAATAATTTTGTGGTATTATTAAAACATAAAATTATAGAGGTGTATTATGAAAAAACAAATAGTGACTATTCTTTTGCTGTCAATGTTTCTTTTCCTTCTTTCTTCCTGCGCGGATGTGGTAGAAAACAAGGATTTTGAAACCGACGGATATATTGTGATAAACAAGGAGAAGGTTGTTCCCGAATGGATTATGACCATCGGTGACAACAAAATTTCCTTTGCCGAGTACAGATATTATTACCTCAACGAAAAATCCGACCTTGACGGCGGTAACGACAGCGTTTGGGACGAATATCCCAAGCGTGCCGAAATATTGAAGGACAACGTAAAGAATACTCTCGTTGAAGTATATTCCATTCGCTCTATTGCCGAGGAAAACGGAGTTGCGCCCAATATTGAAAAGGTGCGCGGCGAGATTTCGGAATTCAAGGCTTCGATGTCGGCGTCCGAATATAAAAAGGGTATGGAGCAATTCCACCTCACCGAAGAGCTTTACGAATACATTCTTCAGGGCTACGACCTTTACGAAACCCTCTTCGACTACTATTTCGGTGAAAAAGGAACACGCAATATGTCCGAGGAGGAGATGCTTGAATACCTTGAAGACAACTATATCCACGCCAAGCACATTCTCATCTATCCCAACACCACTATGAGTGACGAGGACTACAACGCAAGGATAAACGAAATTCTTGAAAAATCAAGAAATGCCGACGATTTCGACGCTCTTGTTAAGGAATACAGTGACGACGTTGCTATGCCGAGCTACGGCTATTATTTCACCGACGGCGAGATGAGCGAAGCGTTTGCCGACGCCTGCAAGTCCCTTGAGGTTGGCGAGATTTCCGACCTTGTAAAGACCCCCGACGGCTACCACGTAATTCAGCGTCTCCCCATTGAGCCCGAGGATTTACCCGAGCTTCGCGACGTTGTCTACAATCAGATTTTCAGCGATATCATCACCGAGAGAATTGACACGATTGAGGTGGACTACTCCGAAGAATACAAGCATATTGCTCCAAATACCGTTAAATAAGCGAGGTAAAGATATGCGCAGATATTATTCATCCATTTTAAGAATTCACTCTTTAAAGGGTACCTCTGCGCATCAAAATAAAAGGGGTTGTAAAAAAACTCGGTAGAGTTTTTTACAACCCCTGACTCTTAAAGATATTCCTTCAGCCTTTCTACGTTCTGCTCCTCGGTCTTCAAAAGCCGTCTTGCAAGATTGTAGGTGGAGGGCTTGCAGAAATGGGATTTATTTATCTCCTTCGTGATATTGATAATTCCCATATTAGAGCCCTTTATTATTACCTCTGCCACGTGGGATGCAGAGTCGTTTATCTTCACGTTGGTTTTCGCCTCCATCGACGCGCACGCCGACGCCCACACGGGCTTTTGTGGCTTCTTGCCAAGGTTTGATATTTCACTTTTTGCATCGCTGTTAATTTTGTCATATTCGTTAATCTGTGTAATGATAGCGCGTCTCATACTCGGACTTTTCACTCCCGGGAGCATTGCGTTTAGCGACACGCTTCCTATGTTAGTGCCCGTGTATACCTTTTGTAAAAGCTTCAAATCCTTTTCCATTTCTTCTCCTTTGACTTATATATAATTTTTTGGTGCAGTCAGATATTTTTCTATCTTTTCAAGTGCCGATTTCTCTATGCGTGACACGTACGAGCGTGAAATGCCAAGGCGCGTTGCCACCTCTCTTTGAGTCATAGGCATATTTCCTGCCAGTCCGTATCTTAGCTTTATAATCGCCTTTTCTCTTTTGTCAAGAAAATGCTCTACCGCATATTCAATCAGTTCCTTTTTACTTTTTAAATCAATCTGCTCTATAATATTATCGTCAACACTTATAATATCTATGTACGTCAGAGGATTTCCGTCCTTGTCAAATTCTATGGTCTCGTCAATAGAGCTTTCAAGAGCTAACTTTTTATTCGACCTGAAATGCATCAATATTTCATTCTGTATGCACTTTCCCGCATAGGTCGCGAATTTCGTACCCGTGGACACCTTATAGGTGTCAATCCCTTTTATCAATCCTATTGTGCCTATGCTTATCAGGTCCTCACTGTCGGCATAGTTGGTATAATATTTTTTTATGATGTGTGCTACCAATCTTAAATTCCTTACTATCAGCTCGTTCCTTGCGTCGCTGTCACCGTCCTGCATCTTTAAAAACAGCTCTTTTTCCTCCTTCGTGCTTAGCGGAGGCGGAAAGCTCGTGTTACCCGAAGTCCTTAAAAACAAAAATGCAAACTTTGCTATAAAAGAAGCAATTAAATAGTAGCTATACATATTTTTCCCCCTTTTCTATCAGTATATGATAAAAAATCGTTTTGTTTCCAAAAAAATTGAAAGGACAAAAATTATGAAGGCTTGCGTTATCGACATTGGCTCCAATACTATAAAGGCAACCGTTTTCAAGGTAAGCAAAAACAGAAGCAAAGAGGTAGTGGGACACCTTGGCTTTAAAGCGAAAATAATTACGAAAATAGTTGAAGAAAACGGAAAACGACTACTTTGCAACGAAGGAAAAGAAACGCTTTTCGATTGCGTCGGAAAGCTTTGCGCCTTTGCCGAGGAAAACCTATGTGACAGTATCTATGCCTTTGCTACGGCTTCTCTCCGTGGAGTTGACAACGCAAAGGAGATAATTGACGGCGCACGGAAAAATTTTAATATAGATATCGAAATCCTTTCGGGAGAAGAGGAAGCGATGTGCAGCCTCAGAGGGCTTCTCTCCGACCCCGAATTGCAGGACGCAAAAGAAGGAATTATGATAGATATGGGCGGTGGCTCAACAGAAGCGGTTATGTTTTCTAACGGCACCGACCCTCAAATAATAAGTCTGCCCTTCGGCTGTCTTTCTCTTTTCGACTCCCTTGTGGAAAACGACCTGCCGACGAAGGAGGAGAGAGTGAAAATAGAAGAGCTTGTAGACAAAAGTCTCACCTCCTGTTCGTTTCTTTATAACACTCAACTGCCTCTCTACATTATCGGTGGTAGCGGACGCGCAATATTGAAGGTTGCAAGAAGCGGTAACGACAAAAACAGGGTATTAAAAAGAGAGGATTTTGCAACAGTTCTTCAAAGCGCCAACGATGCAGATTTTCTTGAAAAAGCGGAAAGGCTCGTGCCGGGGCGCTCCCTTACTATATGCCCTGCCGCAATCGCGCTGTGGCGCATAACCGATTTCATCGGCACACCAAGCATAACCGTTTGCTTTGGCGGTGTTAGGGAAGGGTATCTCGAAAAAATATTGCCGTAAACCAAATGATAAAAGGGCGTTGCCCTTTTATTTTTTTCTTGACAACTATTCAATTTTGTGGTAACATAGTTTCGGAAACTATGTTACTTGATTGTACAAACGAGGTGTTTTATGAAAAATAATAAGTATCCCCTTTACGACAATATTGATTTTGACAATATCCGTCATCTCCTTGAATATACCGTCTGCCTTGAAGAAAAGACGGCATTCAGGTACAGATATGAAAAGAAAATAATAGACGTTTCCTATACCGAGTTTAAGGACGAGGTTGACACGTTAGGTATCGCTATAAGGAATAAGGACCTTGATTTAGGACACGTGGCAATACTGGGTGAAAACTCGTACAGATGGGTGAATATTTATCTTTCCCTGCTTGTTACGAGAGCAACGGTAGTTCCCGTAGACCGAGAGCTTCCCGAGGACGAGATGCTAAACGTCCTCATCTCCAGCGACAGCGAGGTTATATTCTATTCCGAGGCGTTTGAGGATTTCATTAAAAATAACGAAGATAAATTGACGCGGGTCAGAAAATTCGTTTGCTACAAGTCCTGGACACCCATAGAGAAGGGCAGGGAATTCAGCGACGACAGATATATCGACCTTTTTGATTTATACTCTTACGGAAAGAGCGCCGACAGAACGGCGTACGATAGCATTGAATTAAAAAAAGACGACCTGAAGCTCCTTGTGTATACCTCGGGCACAACCGACGTTGCAAAGGGCGTTATGCTCACGTCAGGTAATATCACCACAATGATTTACGGCGGTCTCAGTCTTGCAAAGCTTGAAGGAACCTGCCTATCCGTACTCCCTTACCACCACACCTACGCATCGGTTGTCGATATACTCGGCGGCTTGAAATCTCACTCCACCATATGCATCAACGAAAGCATAAGAACTGTGCCTATGAATTTGAAGGAATTCAAGCCCGACTATATTTTCCTCGTGCCAAGGTATCTGGAGGTATTCTACGACAGAATATGGAAGGAAGCGGAGAGAAGCGGAAAAGCAGAATTATTAAAGAAAATGATACCAGTATCCAACGCGCTTTTGAAGGTTGGCATTGATATCAGAAAGAAGGTGTTCAAGTCCGTACACGATGCATTCGGCGGAAGGGTGAAAATGCTCTTGTCGGGTGGCGCTCTTCTTCGGGGAGATATCGGTGAATTCTTTGACTCCGTGGGAATTCCCGTGGTTATAGGATATGGAATTACCGAGTGCTCTCCTCTCGTTTCGGCAAACAGAAACGAGTTCTATGACGTTCACTCCGTTGGTCTCCCTCTGCCTAACGTGGAGGTTAAGATAGATTCTCCGTCGGAAGAGGGAATAGGTGAGATATACGTCAGAGGACCTATCGTTATGAAGGGCTATTACAAAAACGAAAAAGCAACGGCAGAGGCTTTTGACGGCGAATGGTTCAAAACGGGCGACTATGGAAAAATCAACGACCTCGGACAGATATTTATAACGGGCAGAAAAAAGAACGTAATCGTGCTTTCCAACGGAAAGAATATTTACCCCGAGGAAATTGAGAATTATATTGCAACTATCCCTGCCGTTGAAGAGGTGGTAGTATATTCGGGAGAGAACGCTCAGGGAGAGGAGACGTCTCTCGTGGCGCAAATCTATCTCAACGAAGAAAAGCTCACCTCTCTCGGCATAACGGACAACGAAGGAAAGAAAAAATACGTAACCGAAAAGGTAAGGGAACGGCTTGCAAAATTACCCTCCTATAAGCGACTAAAAAAAATCATTATCCGTGACCGTGAGTTTGTAAAAACAAC
>JAZSLY010000083.1:0-8625 GCA_045535585.1 Eubacteriales bacterium | reverse complement strand
TTTGTTTTTGACGGTCACGACTTTTTTAACATCTCCTTTAAAACTCAATATCACAAATCCAATTTCAAATCATTCTCGCGGATAAGGTGCATTTTGCGCATAATTTCGGAGAAGATAAGAGAGAGGAGGGCGGGGAGGACAATCGTTACAAGTAGGAGACCTACCCAGAAGAACAGGTCTTTTTCCTCGGTTGCCTGAATAGCACCGAGAGGTCCAACCAGCCCGCAGGTGCCCATACCTGCCGAAACTCCGTTACATTCAAGCTTGAAAAGAAGGGTTGAAATAGGACCCGTAATGCAGGAGGCAAGGGTGGGGGGAAGCCATATCCAAGGATTCTTGACTATATTTCCCATTTGAAGCATTGACGTTCCAAGACCCTGCGCCACAATTCCTCCAAAGCGGTTTTCCCTGAAGCTGATAACGGCGAAGCCTATCATTTGTGCCGAGCACCCTGCCATAGCGGCACCGCCTGCGATGCCCGAAATGCCTATCATAGCGCAGATAGCGGCAGAGCTTATGGGGAGAGTGAGAATAATTCCAACCACCGCGGAAATGATAACGCCCATTATGAAGGGCTGAAGCTCGGTGGCGGTGTTGATGAAATAACCGATATAGTACATTAAATAAGCGATTGCGGGACAAACGAGCTTTGCCACGAGAGTGCCTGAAAGGATAGTTACGATAGGAGTTACGAGAATATCGACCTTCGTTTCCTTGGAGACCAGCTTGCCAAGCTCTACCGCCACGATAGCGGCGATAAACGCTCCTGCAGGACCTGCGGTAATGGACTTTTCCACGCCTCCGAGTAAATGGACGGAGGCAAGCGAGTTGCCCACCATACCCACCGCGGCGGCGGAGAACATTACGAGGGGCGGTGCCTTCAGCGCCCATGCGATAGAAACGCCCAGCGCCGCGCCCGTAGCGCCCTGCGCCCACGCCTCCATTTCATTGAAAACCGAAATGCCCGTGTAGTCGCCCAACGCCCCGAAGATAGTGCCTATCAGCAGAGAAGCAAACAGACCCTGCGCCATGGCGCTCATAGTATCCACAAAGTAAAATTTAAGTGACAGATTGACGTTTTTTCTTTTCAGAAATTCCTTTATTTTAGCCATTCGCCGCACTTCCTTCCATCGCCTCTGCAATTACGTGCTTGGTGAACACGAAATTTGCAAACACAAGGGTCGCCGCCCTGATTATCTCCAAATCTCTTTCCGACACCGTGGCGGAGACGGTGGGTGAGGGGAGCGCACAGGAGGGGTCGAAGGTAGTCTTTATTGCCCTTTCAAGCTCCTCGCAAAAGACTCCGTACAGCTCCTTCACCGTGGAATTCTTCATCAAAAGCTCAATTCCTCCGCATATCTCCGGGATTGAGAAGAAGCCCTTTAAGAGACTTACCACCGTAAAATACGCCAGATGCACTCTGTCGTACCTTTTGTTTACGGGAGGCTTTACTATCCTTTGCTTGACGTAGTTATTTATCATATTGGACGTGAAGGGAAGCTCCATATCGTCCGAAAAAAAGCCAACGTTCCGTTGAACTATGGTCAGTACCTGATCGGCGTACAGCTCAACGTCGGGAAATTCGTCCCATCGGGGACAGTGGTATGTGAGATACTCTTCTCTCGTTTTCATTCCTGTTTCTCCTTGCTTTAATTTACATTTAGCATATTGTTTAGTAAAGTATATCACACAAAGTTTTTTCCGTCAAGACAAATTACTATTGACAATATAGTTTTTTTGTGGTAACATAGTATTGAAAACAAGCAGATATAATTCTCGAAATATAAACAATTACGGAAGGTGATTATAATGGCTAAAAAAATCGAATATGCACCCATAAGGGACTTTTCTTCCATCAAGCAGCTTATGCAGGAGGCGGTTGCAGCTACTCCCGATAAGGTTGCGTTTCAGTACAAGGAAGGTGGAGAAATAAAGGAAGCGACATACACCGAGTTCTACAATACTACTCAGGCGCTTGGTACGGCTCTTTCTCACAGAGGACTTACCGACGGCAACCTTGCCTGCATCGGCGAGAACAGCTATAACTGGATAGTGGCTTATCTTACGGTTTTGCAGTCAAAGGGAGTATTTATTCCCATCGACGCCGAGCTTCCTCACAAGGACGTGGAGCACATTCTTACCGTTGGCGATGCCACCGTTTGCTTCTGCTCCCAGAAATATGAGACACGCTTTGCCGAGAGCGAGACTGTTCTTGAAAACATAAAATATTTTATCTGCTTTGACAGAGAAGAGCACGACGGAATGTTCCTCTCCTTCAGAGCGCTTATTGCCGAGGGCGAAAAGCTTCTTCAGGAGGGCTCGACCCAATTCAGCGAGGAAACGCGCGACGAGTATCAGATGAAGCTTCTTTCCTTTACCTCGGGTACAACGGGTATGTCAAAGGGCGTTATGCTCTCGGAGCACAACATTGTTTCCTGCATCAAGTACGGCTTGCAGGTAGCACACATCTTCGACAAGACTCTGTCCGTTCTTCCTTATCATCACACCTACGAGGCTATTCCTGCAATTCTGGTTGAGCTGAGAAGCAACGTAACTATCTTCATCAACGACTCCAGAGCGGCTATTCTCAAGAACATCAATCTTTGCAAGCCCGAGCATATTTACCTTGTTCCCGCCTTCGTTGAGGTGTTCTACAAGAGAATTTGGGAGAATATCGAAAAGCAGGGCAAGAGTGCTACTATCAAGGCGGCAATCAAGCTCACACGCGGACTTCGCAAGATGGGTATTGACGTAAGACGCAAGGTATTCAAGGCAATTCACGACAATTTTGGCGGAAATCTTATAGAGATAGTTTGCGGAGGCGCACCCCTTCGTCCCGAGGTTGCACAGTTCTTCGACGATATCGGAATTCTTCTTCTCAACGGCTATGGCATCACCGAGTGCTCACCCCTTGTCAGCGTTAACCAGATGGACTTCAACGACCCTGCAACCGTAGGCGTTCAGCTTCCCTGCGTTGAAATCAAGTTCGACGACGTAAACGAGGACGGCAACGGCGAAATCTGCGTTAAGGGCGACACCGTAATGCTGGGCTACTACAAGAACGAGGAGGAGACGAAGAAGGTTCTTGAGCCTGACGGCTGGTTCCACACGGGCGACTACGGACGTATGAACGAGCACGGTCAGCTTCTTATCACGGGTAGAAAGAAGAACCTTATCGTATTGAAGAACGGTAAGAACATTTATCCCGAAGAAATCGAAAACTACATTATTTCTATTCCTTATATCAAGGAGGTTATGGTATACGCTATCGAGGAGGACGGCCAGGAGGTCGGACTCTGCGCAGAGGTATTCCTTGACAACAAGGCAGTAGAAGCACTTGGCGAGGGCGTTGATATCAAGGCTCGTCTTAAGAGCGATATCAGAGAGGTTTGCGCGCCCCTTCCCGTTTACAAGCAGATATCAAAGATAGTAATAAGAGAGGTTGAATTCCTCAAGACGACCTCAAACAAGATAAAGCGTCAGGCTCCTGAAAACAAAACTCTTGACAAGTAAGCACTAATGTGTTAAAATGTTCTGTACGAAACGCTATGATGAAGTAGCTTTGACCGAATAAGGAACTAAAGAGAGGACTGATGGTGGGAAGGTCCGTTCTGTCGGTTACGGCATTTCGCTTCGGAGCGGGTGGGGTGAATAGAGTAGTCCTGCACGGTTGTTCCCGTTACAGAACCAAGAGTTATAAATTTGAGTGGTAACGCGGGTCTCCGCCTCTGGAAACAGGGGCGGAGTTTTTTAATTATTTAAGAAAAGAGGATAATCGAAAATGAAAGAAAAGCTGATGCAGATACTTGACGACGCAGGCGCAAGACTTAATTCTGCAAAGACCGAAGCCGAGCTTCAGGAGGTAAAGGGCGCTATCCTTGGCAAGCAGGGCGCACTTACCGAAATTTTAAAGGAATTACCAAAGCTTGACCCCTCAGAGAGACCCGAGGTGGGCAAGCTCGTTAACGAGGTAAAGGGCAAAATCTCCGCACTCATCGACGAGAGACGCGAGGAAATTAAGCTGAAAGCCAGCGAAATTGCCCCCGACTTTGACTATACGCTCCCAGGCACCTTTTCAAATATGGGCGGTCTGCACCCAATTACGCAGATGCGCTACGACCTTGACGACGCCTTTCGTTCAATGGGCTTTGAAATATTCAGCGAGGACGATATCACTACCGAGTATTACGCCTTCGATAAGCTGAATTTCCCTCCCAATCACCCTGCACGTGAGAGTATGGATACCTATTGGATAGAGGGACACGACAAGGGCAACGCCGAGGACAAGCTCTGTCTCAGACCTCACCTGACGGGTGGCTCTGTGCGCTATATGCAGACCCACAAGCCCCCCTATCGCTTCGTTTACCCCGGCAGAGTTTACAGAAACGAGACTACCGACGCCCGTCACGAGCGTGCATTCTTCCAGTACGAAGCGCTTATCGTTGACAAGGACTTCACCTTTACCGCAGGTAAGGTTATGATAAAGAGCATTCTTTCCAAGGTTTTCGGCAAGGACGTTCCCGTCCGTATGAGAGCAGGCTTCTTCCCCTTCGTTGAGCCCGGCTTTGAAATCGATATGGGCTGTCTCGTTTGCGGAGGCAAGGGCTGCAGCGTATGTAAGCAGGTTGGCTGGATAGAGATTATGCCGGGCGGCACACCTCATCCCAACGTACTGAAGGCGGCAGGTCTCGACCCCGACGAATACACGGGCTTTTACGTAAATATCGGTCTTGACAGACTTGTTATGATGCGCTATGGCGTGGACGACGTCCGTCTTTTCCATAGCACCGACTTAAGATTTTTGGAACAGTTCCATTGAGGAGGAGAAAAAGATGAAATTATCGTTAAATTGGATAAAGGATTACGTTAAGCTTCCCGAAGATATGGACCTGAACCGTCTTGCCTTCGACCTTACTATGTCCACCGTGGAGGTAGAGGGTGCACACAGTCTTGCAAGTCAGTTCGAGAACATCGTAGTAGGCGAAATAAAAGAGGTTCTGCCTCACCCCAACGCTGACAAGCTTCGCGTTTGTAAGGTTGATATAAACGACGGCGAGATACACGATATCGTCTGCGGAGGCTCAAATCTTGAGGTGGGTCAGAGCGTTGTAGTTGCCTGCCCGGGCGCTATGGTGCGTTGGCACGGCGAGGGCGAGCCCGTTGAAATCAAGAATACCAAGCTCCGCGGTGTTGCAAGCTTCGGTATGATATGCGCGTCAAGCGAGGTAGGGCTCCATGACCTTTTCCCCGTCAACGACGAGCACGAAATTATGGACCTGACATCCTTCGGTATCCCTGCAGGTACTAATCTTGCAAAGGCTCTTGACCTTGATGATATCATTCTCGAAATAGACAATAAATCAATGACAAACCGCCCTGACCTTTGGGGTCACTACGGTATTGCCCGTGAGATTGCGGCGCTTTATAACCTTCCCCTTATCGCTCCCAAGGAATTCAACGCTGAGGGGCTGGAGACTCTTCCCCTTGAAATTGTGGATACCCAGCGTTGCCCCAGATATATGGGCGTTAAAATGGAGGGCGTTTCTGTCAAGCCTTCTCCCTTCAAGATGCAAAGCCGTCTGTGGAGAGTGGGTCAGAGACCTATCAACGCGCTGGTTGACGTTACCAACTACGTAATGATGGCATTCGGTCAGCCTACTCACGTTTTCGACGCCGACAACATTTCCGACCATATAACCGTCCGCCGTGCCGAAGATGACGAAAAGCTTCTTCTTCTCAACGGCAAGGAGCTTTCACTCTCATCGGACGACCTTGTTATCGCCGACTCCGAGGGCGCAGTTGCTCTTGCAGGAGTTATGGGAGGCTCAAAGGACTCCATTCTTCCCGATACCCAGCGTATAATCCTTGAGGTTGCCAACTTTGAATCCACGGGCGTTCGCAGAACTGCTCTCAGATACGACAACAGAACCGAGGCTTCTTCAAGATACGAAAAGGCTATCGACCCCGAAAGATGCGACCTTGCTCTTGCATTTACTCTTGAGCTTCTTTCCGAGCTTTACCCCGAAATGAAGGTGGTTGCCTATAACGACGTTTACCCCAACAAGCTTGTGAGAAAGGAAATCGACGTCGAGCTTAACTGGCTTGAAAGACGACTTGGCAAGAGAATTGCAAACGAGGACATAAAGGCAAAGCTTTCTCTTATGGGCTATGACGTAACCTTTACCGATACTCATATGCACATCGTCGTTCCTACCTGGCGTTCAACCGGAGACGTTTCTATCAAGGCTGACATTATGGAAGAGGTTGCCCGTATGTACGGCTACGAGAATTTCGAGCCGACTCCCATCGTTACAAGCTTCGAGGGCGCTATAAATCAGCTTGACGTGGACCTCGTGCGTAAGATAAAGGAATACCTCGCTATCCGTTGCGGTATGCAGGAAATATTCACTTACCCCTGGATGACCGACTCCTTTGTGGAGGCAATTTTGCAGAATACCGACGGTATTTTAAAGCTTGCTACTCCTCCCGCACCCGACGAAAAGTATATCCGTTCCTCACTCCTTCCCAATATCTGTAAGGCAGTTGTAAAGAACGAGCGTTTTTATAACGAATTTGCAATATTTGAAGAAGCGCAGATCTTCAAGGATGAAAACTACGTTTCCAAGTATGACGAAAAGGAGCTTTTACCCAGCCAGAGAAGAAATATTGCAGGCGCATTCGCCGCTCCTGCCGACACAGTCCCCGCACTCTTCCGTCGAGCTAAGGGTGTAGTTGAAAATATGTGCCGTTTCACTCATATGGAGGCGTTTGACTTTGTGCGTGAGACAAAGCCCGTCTGGGCAGACGAGGTAGTTTGGCTCAATATCAAGCTTCACGACAGTATCATAGGTAATGTGGCGCTTCTAAATAAGAAGGCAAGCCTTGCCTGCGGTATCAAGAATCTCGGCGTAATCCTCTTTGAGATTGACACCGATGCCCTGAAGCCCTTCACCTCACGTACCAATACCTTTGCTCATATTGCAGAGTATCCCACTATCGAGTACGACCTGTCTATGCTCTTCGACGCTGAGACAAAGTGGTCGGATATCCGTGACACCGTTCTCAAAAAGAAGAATAGCGACAGCTTCCTTCAGGACGTTCACTTCATCGACGAATACAAGGGCGCTCAGGTGCCCGAGGGCAAGAAGTCTGTAACTATCCGCCTTGTACTTGGCTCAAGCGAAAAGACCCTCACCTCAAACGAAATCGAGGCGACGGCAAATACAATCATCAAGTTCTTAACCAAGAACATCGGTGCAGAAATGAGAAAGTAAATTAAAGAACAGAGGTCTGTGATTTTCACAGACCTCTGTTTACGTTTTGGAGAATTTAACGACTATCGAATGTGGAATTATTTTTGCAAGTATTCTATAAAGCTTATAAAAGGCGGTGGGGGTGTATACCGCTTTTCTGCGAAGGGCGCTCTTTACCGCCCCCTTTGCCACTTTTTCGGGGTTGCAGTAGGGGAGAAGGTCAAAAGCCGTGGAGGTGCCCTTTTCAATTTTGGCTTGCAGGAGGAATTCTGTCTCCATAGGTCCGGGGCATACGGCGGTGACGCCGATTTTCCTTTTCTTCAATTCTTCTCTCAACGCTCTTGAAAATGAGGTAACGTAAGCCTTCGTCGCTCCGTAAACCGCCATTCTTGCCGTGGGGGCAAAGGACGCAATGGAGGAAACGTTGATAATGGAAGCGCCCTCCTTCATATAGGGGAGCACAATGGAGGTCACCTGCGTCAAAGCCTTACAGTTAAGGTCAACGGAGGAGGCGAGGGCGTCAATATCGGCATCGGCAAAATCGTCAAGAAGTCCGCGACCTGCATTGTTTATCAAAAATTTTACCTCCGCTCCTTTTTCGCGAAGCGTGTTTTTCAATATTTCAAGGTCGTCGTCGGAGGTTACGTCAAGGGCGAGAGGGTAGACCTTTTCCTCTTTAAGCTCCTCCAGCCTCTCACGGCGCCTTGCGATAATTATTATTTCGTCAAGCCCATAGCTTTTCAGCGCCTTTATAAATTCAATCCCAAGTCCGCTGGAAGCTCCTGTAATAATTGCTATATTCAAGCTCAATCACCTCATTATTATAGTTGGAAAGTATTATGAAACCAATTAAAGCACATCTCTCCTTGGATATTATACATTATTTTGGGAAAATAAACAATACTATATAAGGAATTTAATTATTTTGCAAAAAAACTCTTGACATTTTCGTACATTTATGATAATATATACAAGCACTCTTTGAGTGCCTTAATATGTGGCGGAATAGCTCAGCTGGCTAGAGCATTCGGTTCATACCCGACAGGTCGTTGGTTCAAGTCCGACTTCCGCTACCATATTCGGCCCGTTGGTCAAGCGGTTAAGACACGGCCCTTTCACGGCTGTAACATGGGTTCGATTCCCGTACGGGTCACCAAACAAAAAACAGATACGCAAGTATCTGTTTTTTTGTTTGTAGAATAATAATCGGGAATCGAACCCGAGAGGGCTTTTTGCGTAAAGAAAACAGTCTGGGAGACTGTTTTTAGCAAAAAGTGCGAAACCTTTAGGTTGAGCCCCCAGTATGCGAAGCAGACGCCGATTCCCGTACGGGTCACCAGAAAAAAGCATCAATCTTGATACAAGATTGGTG
>JAZSLY010000054.1:0-10028 GCA_045535585.1 Eubacteriales bacterium | reverse complement strand
AACAACGGTTATAATCTAATGAAAACAAAATGTAAATTGCCAAACATTACTATTGCAAAAACAAATCAAGTATGTTATCATTATTGTGTATACGGAGGGTTACTCATGAGAAAGAAATTGTTGGATAATTATGCTCGTCTTATTGTAAAATCAGGAATAAATCTTCAACGCGGTCAGGACGTTGTGGTGAGAGCTGACCTGGATCAGCCAGACTTCGTTCTGAAAGTGGTGGAGGAATGTTATAAATCAGGCGCACGCAAGGTAGAAGTAGAGTGGGATGTGCAGAAGCTTACCAAGCTTCATCAAACCTACCGTTCCCTTGAAACCCTTTCGACCGTTGAAAAGTGGGAGGAGGAAAAGCTTGCTCTCAGGTGCGAAAAGCTGCCTTGTATGATTTATCTTATCTCCGAGGACCCCGACGGACTCGATGGAATTGACGGTGAAAAATACGCCAAGTCGTCTCAGGCAAGATATAAGGTCATCAAGCCCTACCGCGACCGAATGGACAACAGATACCAATGGTGTATTGCCGCAGTGCCGGGCAGGGAATGGGCAAAGAAGATGTTCCCCGACGACACCGCAAGAGACGCTGTGGAAAAGCTCTGGAGCGCCATTCTCTACACCTCCCGTGCCGACGGCGCCGATCCTATCAAGGCGTGGGAAAACCACAATGCCAATATCCGTGCAAAATGTGAATATCTCAACTCTCTCGGGCTCGACAGCCTTGAATATACTGCCTCAAACGGAACGAATCTCCGTGTGGGTCTCTTGCCCGATACTATCTTTATGGGCGGTTGTGAGGATACCCTGCAGGGTAATCCCTTTAACGCAAATATCCCCAGCGAAGAGGTCTTTATCTCTCTCGACAAAAACAGAGCCGACGGCATCGTTTATTCTACCAAGCCTCTGTCCTACAACGGTCAGCTTATCGAGAATTTCTATGTTAGATTTGAGGGCGGAAGGGTAGTAGAGGTAAAGGCTGAAAAGAACGAAGAATTATTAAAACAGCTTATTTCAATGGACGAGGGCGCTTCCCACCTCGGTGAGTGTGCGCTCGTTCCCTACGACTCACCTATCAGGGAATCAGGACTTATCTTCTATAACACTCTCTTTGACGAAAACGCCGCCTGCCACCTCGCTCTCGGCGCAGGCTTTACCAATACTCTTCTCGGCTACGACAAGCTGACGAAGGAGGAGTGTCACGCAAAGGGAATAAACGACTCTATGGTACACGAGGACTTTATGATAGGATGCCGTGATATGAAGATTGTAGGCAAGTGCCGTTCAGGCGAAGAGGTGTTGATCTTCGACAACGGCAACTGGGCTTTTTAGTGATATAAAGGAGAAGCTATGAAAAAGAAAATATTATCATTTGTTTTTTTGATGCTTATTGCGGCAATACTCTTGTCCGTCACCTCTTTTGCAGGTGACAATAAGCACATTGTTACCAACAACGGCGAATTCTACTTTGATTTTGAACTGAAGAGCGAAGGAATTCAGGTGTCGGGCGTTATCGAAAGGGAGGATATACAGTGTATCATCATCCGCGTCTATAATCCCGAAAACAAGAGCGCCGAGCAGAATTACTATTTCCCCGTTTCCCCCGAAGCCAAAACCACGGCTATAATAAAGTATCCCACCGTTGAAACGGGCGTTACCAATATAGAGCTATATCTCAGCACCGACCTGAAGGAAGGCATCAGCGTTTTTTCAAAGTCGGACATCTCCATTCAGAAGCTTGGCGACACGTGGCTCTTCATTACTCCCGACGTTGTTTACAACCACAACGAAAACTGGAGAGCAGGCTGGATATCTATGAAGGACGCTATCGCCGAGGACATTCCAAGCCCCGTTACTATGCTTACTTCAAGCATTTTGCAGGGCATTGACTCGGACTACGAAAAGGCGCGCGCCATCAACGCTTGGGTGGCAAACAATATCTATTACGATAAGGACTACGTCCTCAAAAATAAAACCTATACTGCAATAACTCCCACCGAGGTGCTCACCGACAGAGTCAGCGTTTGCCAAGGCTATGCTAATCTGACGGTTGCAATGCTCAACAGCGCATCCATTCCCGCCGTTGTGGTTAACGGCTACGCTCTCGGCGTTGACTCCAGCGCCACCTGGGCGGAGGTAAAGGATTATTACAGCGCCAATCACGCATGGGTGGAAGCCTACGTGGACGGCAGATGGATTATTATGGATCCCACCTGGGATAGTAAGAATATCAGCCACCTTGGCAAAAAGACCACCAAAGCTCCCGTAGCGTACAGATATTTTGACGCAACCCTTGAAATGTTTTCCGCCGACCACAAGATTTACGGACGCCCCAATACCTTTGACGTAAACGGTGTTTCCGAGTGGGCAAAGGCAGAGGTGTTTCCTGCTTACGATTTAGGCCTCATCACCAAGGAAGCCAAAACCCTGATAAAGAACAATATCACCCGTGAGGAATTTTGCGACCTCGTTGTAAACCTCGTTTCCGTTAAGCTTGGAATGACCACCGACGATATTTTGAAGAAGCGCCAGCTTGAGCTTAATTACGAGTTTTTCAAGGACACCTCCGACTATAATATCCTCGTTGCAAACGCACTCGGAATAGTTTACGGCAAGGAAAATAACCTCTTTGACCCCACGGGACTTATCACAAGAGAAGAAGCGGCGGTAATGCTTATGCGTACCGCAGGCGTTCTCGGCACAACCAAGCCCAATTCCGAAAAGCTTACGTTTGCCGACGAAGCAGAATTTGCAAACTGGAGCCGTGACGCTATCGCCTTCGTTTCCGCATCTCTCAATTCAGAGGGCAGAAGGGTAATGGGCGGCGTTGAAGGCAACAAATTCAACCCCAAGGGCTACTACACCAAGGAGCAGTCGGTGCTCACAATATACAGACTTTTCAAAACATATTAAATTTGTTAAAAAAAGATGTGTAAATTTGTGCCATTTTACATATTGCTTTTTTCTCACAAAAGTGATATATTATATAGGGCACCCTATTAGGTAATAAGAGCGTCTCTGCAAGGAGGCGCTTTTCATTTTTGGAGGAAGTGGAAGTATGCATAAGATAGGATTTGACAACGATAAATATATATCAATGCAATCCCAAAAAATCAGGGATCGTATTGCTATGTTCGGCGGAAAGCTTTATCTCGAATTCGGTGGAAAGCTTTTCGACGATTTTCACGCATCCAGAGTTTTGCCCGGCTTTAAGCCAGACAGTAAGGTTAAAATGCTCCTTGAGCTCCGAGACAGCGCAGAAATCGTTATCGTTATCAGTGCCGACGCCATAGAAAAGAACAAGAGGCGAGGAGACCTTGGAATTACCTACGACCTTGACGCCCTCCGTCTTATCGACGCTTTTCGCGGCATAGGTCTTTACGTCGGCAGCGTTGTCATCTCTCATTTTAATTCCCAGCCCGCCGCCTGCGCCTTTGAAAAGCGCCTTGCGGCACTCGGCATTAAATCCTACCGCCATTACCTCATTCCCGACTATCCCTCAAATATCCCCTTGATAGTCAGCGACGAGGGCTTTGGCAAAAACGACTACGTTGAGACCACTCGCTCCCTCGTTATAGTTACTGCTCCCGGCCCTGGCAGCGGTAAAATGGCTACCTGCCTTTCACAGCTTTTCCATGACCACAAGCGCGGAATAAAGGCGGGATATGCAAAGTTTGAAACCTTCCCTATATGGAATCTTCCTCTCAATCACCCCGTCAATCTCGCATACGAGGCGGCTACCGCCGACCTTAACGACGTTAATATGATAGACCCCTTCCATCTGGAAGCCTACGGCGAGACTACCGTCAACTACAACAGAGACGTGGAAATTTTCCCCGTGCTTAACGCAATGCTGGAAAAAATTCTCGGCGTCTCACCCTATAAGAGCCCTACCGATATGGGCGTCAATATGGCAGGCAATTGTATCTTCGACGACGAGGCCGTGTCAAAGGCTTCCTGTCAGGAGATAATCAGGCGTTATTACAGAAGCTTGTCGTCGGTAAGGCAGGGAATGTCCGAGGAGACCGAGGTCAGAAAATTAGAGCTTATTATGAATAAGCTTTCTATTACAAAGGATTCCCGTCCCATCGTGGACGTTGCAGTAAAGCGCGCCGAAGAAACGGGCGCACCCGCCGTTGCAATAGAATTGCCCGACGGAAAAATAATCGACGGCAAAACCTCATCTCTTCTCGGTGCTTCCGCCGCCGCTATTCTCAACGCACTTAAAGCACTTGCAAATATCGACCACGACGTCACCCTCATTTCACCTACTGTTATTGAGCCTATTCAGGAATTGAAAATAAATGTCCTCGGCAACCATAATCCAAGACTTCATATAGACGAGGTGCTTATTGCTCTGTCAATCAGCGCCGTAACCGATAAGGTGGCGGCTCTCGCCATGGAGCAGCTTGAAAAGCTCAGAAATTGCGAGGCTCATTCCACGGTAATTCTTTCCAGCGTAGACGAAGGTGTCTTCCAAAAGCTTGGAATAAACCTCACTTGCGAGCCTAAATATCAAACAAAAAAATTATATCATCATAAATAAAACCGAATGCGTGTTGCAAAAAGCGACACGCATTTTTTTCGCGTGCTAAAGGCACATATCGCATTACGGAGTAATATATCGCATACGAAGTATATGTCGCTTTTTAGCGGAAAGCCTATGGTATTAAATGGTTTTAGCGGAAAATCCGCTAAAACGCAAAATTTGTTTAATGCAAAACGCAGAATGCAAAATGCAGAATTATTGTTGATTTGCCTTCGGCAAATCTTCCTTAATTTAGCACTCATCGTTCCGCACTCAGCACTCAATCAACCTCCACCTTTGGTTGATTTTAAGAGGGAAAAGGCGGAGCGTACAAAAAATAGTTGATTTTTGTTAAACTTTTTTCAAAAAACTCTTGACAAAAACACATATATATATATATAATTTAAGTAGGTATGCTGGATTATCATACCTTAACTGTCTTATGTAAACGGTTTCTTAACCGTATAAATAAATTAGTAAATATAAAAACTCAATGGAGGTAAAATTATGAAACTCAAAAGGATGTTATTCCTGGCAGTAGCTGTTGTAACGCTTGTCTGCGTTATGACTCTTTCTGCTTTTGCGCTGGATGACTTGACGGGAATATCAAGTCTTAACGGCACTATCACGGGACTTGATTTTGATAACAACAGTTATCAGATTACCCCTATTCTTATGAAAGAGGACAAAGCATATGCTCTGGCAGCAGATAAATGGACTGCTTTCACGGCTGATGACAACGCAGGACTTTCAGGTCTTTACAAAATCAGGACTGTTAACGGAAGCACTGCTACGTCAAACGCCTTCCTCGTTTACGTTGACCCCACACTTGCAGACAAGCAGGGACTTGGCAGTCGCTATGTAGCTGCTACCTCTGACCAGGCAAATGCAATATATTCCGTCGGTTACGATAACACTATGGGTAACAAGTGGGTGCCCGGTCGTTTCAGTTCGGCTTATATAAACGTCAGAAACGTGAATGAAGGTACTGAAAATTCATATATCAATATTACCCATAACGATTCTCACAAGTGGTCACCTTATACCTTCTCTGATTTTACCTATACACAGACTGCAACGGATTCAAAGATGATTGCGTTTATACCTCATAGCGCATCTACCACTTGGTTTAATTTTTATCCGAACCCTGCATATCTTATCCAAATGACAAAAGATGAAGAGATTACTTTTGAAATTGGTGGACTTACGGCAAGCTATAATTCGGAGGAAAAAACCTTCACTCTTAAAGCAGGTTCACTTACAAAGGAAGGATATCTTGAAGCGGTTGAAAAATTCAGTGTTAAATATGCATATAAGGGTACTGAGGTCATAAAGACTAAGGACTTCAACAGTTTTTCCTATGCAGTTAACAAGCGTCCCACATCATCAATAAATATTGGTGCAACCAAGACGAAGGTGCGTTTTTACGTATACAATGCCAATGCCAATGCCATTGAGGTTTTTGAGGCAAAGGACGAGGACGTTCTGACAAGCACAAATCTTGACACCTACACAGACCATACCGTTACGGCAAGTGACGCAAAGCTTGTTACCGTGTCAAACGACAAGGAGACCGTAACCGATACTACTATGGAAAGCCTTGACGCTTCTTGGGAGACTACTCCCAGATACATTATCGGATATGAGCTTTTCCCTGCGGTAGATGCTGACGTAAACAATATGACGTTTACCGAAGAAACGCCACAGCTTGGCGGAAATAAATATAACGGATTTAACTCTAGAGTTTATAATGGCAAGTACGATATAGATTTGCCAAAGGTAGCTGTTTTGGATGATATTGAGCATAACACTAGAACAAATACTCTTTTGAATCTTGACGCAAACACTACTGCCAAGTATTTCATAGTTCAGCTTGAAATGAACGACAACGGTGGTGAAATGCAAGGCGTTGATGGGACAAGAAAAAACCTTACCACTGACTCTAATGGTACAGCGGACCTTACGGCGCAGGGCATTACTGCAGGTCTTTGGGGGGTAGGCATCAACGGAGATGACTATAAGGTTGATTCTGACCTTAAGACTATTTATGTTCAGGGCACGGTTGCTAAGCGTCAGAATATAACTCTTAATGAGACAACTAACGGTTATCCAATTATTCCTCTTCCCGATTATATAAAAAAGGATTGGACAAGAGGCTATTGGACGAATATTTCCCATCAAGAAAAAGTAGATTTAGCCAACAAATGGTATACTGTTCGCCATAAGAACGTGGCTCTCAACGTAACGCTCAGCGACGGCTCTACTTTCAACATTGCGACTGATCTAACTAATTACGCAAAACTTCCTACGTACGAAGAGGAAGTTCACGAAGCAACTTCATTACAGTTAAAAATGAAGGATGCTTTGGCGCATTATTCTGTTAAGTACGAGCTTTTACCCGAAGAGGTAATTCCCGCCAAATCATTTGAGAAGTTTAAATATGGCACATATGTTGTGCAAGGCTCTGTAATATACGGCCCTTCCAAAAAAGCTGACGGTACTCCCAATAGACGAACCAAGCTTGTCCTTTACTCGCTCCAGCCTGACGGCACAATTAAGCAATATTCTGCTTTTGACGATGCATTGCTGAATGCGAATTATGGAGGCTCTTCAGTTAATAATCATGGAAGCGCTGAGACTGTGCACACGTATTATGCTTCTGACTTTGCAGGACTTGCAAACGACGAAGGATATCTCGTTGGTATGGAAATTTTCCCTTGTATCGTTGAGGATGCAACGAGTATTCGTTGGGGCCGCTACGTATCTTCAAGTGCTGCGATTAATGCGTATATGGCTATAAAGCTATATTATGGCGACTATAAATTTGACGTAGAAAAGGCAAGTATCAACCCTGATATTTCATACGACCCCTTTATCAATACAATTTCAGGTCTTACGGATACAACAAAGAAATACTATCTTGCAACCTACACTTTGAATGGTGCCAACACAGATATAAACGGAGACGGTATATTCTACGATGTTCAGCTTACAGGTGATATGTATGGAAAATGTACTCTTCCTGCGTCGGCTCCCGTTGGTCTTCTTGCGGTAATAGCAAAAGGCGATGAGATTTATGCCGATTCAGCTCCTGTGATTTTTTACGTGCCTTCTGCAAAGGCAGGACATTTCAATAGTATTTTGAATGGAGCTGCTATGGTAGCTGAGGACACTACGGCACCTGACTATTATGGCAAGGTGGGCACGTTTACCTACGATAGTAACAGCATAACTGCTGCAGCTTCAATAGCTTTTGATAAATCTGAAAAGGCTGTTATTAATACAGTTAGACCGTATTTCCATTCGACTGCAGGTTTCTGTTATACAATATCTCAAAGAAAATATATCAAAACGGACTATACTTGGACCGGAAGCGACGGAAAATCTTATCCCGTTTACGAAGAGGGCGAGTTCTTTAAAGACGGTCGCGCGTTGGACAAGCTCGCTTTCTACTATGGATTTGAGAGCGATGAAATCTTTAATATTCAGGATTTTAAGGGAATCAACTTGTCCAATGCTACCTTACTGCAGGGCGCTTCTGATAGGTTTGCCATTATATGCGATGCAGGTACCGAAGGCGCCGTTGAGACCTCTGAGGGCTCAGGTGTATGGTATCGCGTTATGAATGGATACGTTAACAAAGGTGCATCTTTCAGAAGTCATTTAACCTTCTATTATCTTGACTTAAACGACGGTGAGATAAAGTCGTATGTAGTTAAGAGCAACGAGATCACAAGCACCACGGCTGCACTTAGCTTTAACCCTGACGCAGATATCAGTAATCTCAATGGCTACGTACTCGGATTTTCTATTAAGCCCTATCAGGATATAGAGCTTGGTGACAATGAAAATATCTTTTCAGTTACCCTTAACTTCGGAGGTCGTGCTTATTGGACAATAGGTGAGACTGCTACCGGTGAAACAATAACCAACTTTACCAACACAATGAAGGTTGGTTCACATATTTATGATTTCCCATATGACGTAAAACTTGAGGATGGCACTTTTGCTACGATAGAAGGTGACACAAGCTATTATCAATATGCTCCCGTCACCTTTGCAGGCGGTGATAACCTCAGTGCTACCATAGGTGATTATAACGCTACACCTTTCCAGCTTAGCGATGCTGCAAACACAGTTACAGAGAGCGGACTTTACGTTCTCAGAAGAACCAACGAGGACGCAAGTTTGGTTTCTTACGCGTCGAACATAGTATATTTCAGCAATTCGACAGACGCTGAAAAGCAAAACCTCGCTAATATTACTACTACCGCCGGCTATGCTGTTCCTACACCTAAAACTATGTGGCAGCAGGGGTATTGGAGAGACGACAATGTAAATTATATTTACAAACTTGACTTAGGCAACTTCTACGCTCTCACCAATAGTGGACCGCAAGTTAAATGCTTTGGCGGAGATAAAGAGGGCAGTGGTTGTACTGCTGACATACTTTATAAAAAGCCGAGTAAAGAAGCGGTGGAAAACGCACAAAACACGGTTATGTCACAGGTGAATGCACTTTCTCTCAAGTATGCATACACAGACGGAGAAATCATTCCTGCCAAGGATTTTGTAAGCTTCACTTATCAGACGTGTCTCCGTATGGGTAACATCCGTCTTGCAGAAGAGGGAAGTACCGACAACAGGAATACAAAGATAGTTGTATATGTTGCAAATCCCGACAAAACGGTCACAGCCTACGAAAAGTATATAACCGAGTCTACAATAGCTATTGGTGCATCGGTTGACAAGCCTTCTAAAAAATTAGTTGTTACTTCAAGAGACCTGCTCAATGCTGAAAACCAGCCTCTTGGCGATTCCGACGGATATGTTATCGGCGTTGAAATTTACCCCACAATAATTACCGATCCCACAGAGATTTATGCTACCGAGCCGACATATAAGCCTGACGGCGCTACAATTCCGTCTTATTACAACACAAACTTTAGAGTAGATATCGTTTATGGCGACTATAAGTTTATCCACTCTCCCGATGCTCCTACCATTAGTATGGTAGAGGGTGATACGCTCACGATTGATGATTACAACTCACTTTACTCCTACGAGTACAAGGAGGGTGACGGCGATTGGACAGAGCTTCAGGCAAAATCCATAAGAGTTACAAGTCCCGCTACCGAGTACAGCGTAAGAATCCTTGAGGGTGACTATACACACGCATCAAAGAACGTTGCAACAGTTACCTCACACGACTTTATAGAGAACGGAACAAGCCTCATCCTCGGCGGAGAGATTGGTATTAAGACTCTCTTTGAGGTAGCAGAAGGCAAGACTCTTGACGTTAAGTGCTATGACAAGGATGGTACGGAAATTACACCTGTAATGAGTGCCGACGGTAAGTCGATAATAATCTACGTACCTGCAAAGGACAGAGCAGACGGCTTCAAGTATTCATATACTTATAATGATGCTACTGTCGAGAGAAATATATTGACAGTTGCAGACTACATCGGTATTGCCAAGAAGGAATGTGTGGGCGACG
>JAZSLY010000166.1:0-3857 GCA_045535585.1 Eubacteriales bacterium | reverse complement strand
AATATTACGACAACAACGAGACCGGAAAGATCATGTCCCGTATGACAAACGACCTCATGGACATCTCCGAGCTTGCTCACCACGGTCCCGAAAATCTTATCATCTGCAGTATAAAGATAGTTGGCTCGTTCATTTATCTTTGCACGATCGAATGGGTGCTCACGCTTATCATATTCATTTGCGTGCCGATACTTCTGGTTGTTTCGACCTTACTTCGCCAGAGAATGAGAGACGCATTTATGGAGAGCAGAAAGAGCATCGCGGTTATCAATTCCTCACTTGAGAGCAGTATTTCGGGTATCCGCGTCACCAAGGCGTTCACAAACACCGCGGCTGAGACCGAAAAGTTCGAGAACGGCAACTCTCAGTTCGTTGAGGCGAGACGCAAAGCGTACAAGGTGATGGCTCAGTTCGACTCGTCCACCTCTTTTATCACCGATGTGTTCAATGTTGTTGTACTTATCGCAGGCGGTCTTTTCCTCTATGCAGGAAAGATTACCTTTGCCGAATATTCCACCTTTATCGTTTCTGTCAATCTTTTCATCAACCCCATAACCACTCTCATCAATTTTATGGAGTCCTACCAGCAGGGTATCTCGGGCTTTGAAAGGTTTGTGGAGATTATGGAGGAAAAGCCGGAGGGTGACGAGGGCAAAACGGAATTACGGAACTGTCAGGGCGAAATTGAATTGAAAAACGTCAGCTTCTCCTACGAGACCTCCTCGGAAATACTCCACGGTGTCTCCCTGAAGGCTGAAAAGGGAAAGACGGTAGCGCTGGTAGGCTCGTCGGGAGGCGGTAAGACCACCGTCTGCCACCTGATACCCAGATTCTACAATGCAGAGTCGGGTGAAATCCTCATTGACGGACAAAACGTAAACGACCTGACCCTTGAATCTCTCAGGCGCAATATAGGCATCGTTCAGCAGGACGTTTTCCTCTTCAACGGAACTATCCGTGACAACATTCTTTACGGAAAGGGAGAGGCAAGCGAGGAGGAAATGCTCCGCGCTTCCCGTCTTGCCAATCTTCACGATTGGGTTATGACTCTTGAAAAGGGCTACGACACCGAAATAGGCGAGCGTGGCGTAAAGCTGTCGGGCGGTCAGAAACAAAGGCTTTCTATTGCCCGCGTATTCCTGAAAAATCCGCCGATTCTCATTCTTGACGAGGCGACCAGCGCTCTTGACAACACCACCGAAGTGCTGATACAAAACTCCCTTGACAAGCTCAGCGAGGGCAGAACCACCCTCGTTGTAGCGCACAGACTTTCCACAATCAAAAATGCCGACAAGATAGTGGTTATAGACGGCGGAAAAGTAATTGAAGAGGGCACTCACGAGGAACTTCTCAAGCATGGCGGCGCTTATGCAAAGCTTCATAAGGCAGTTCGTAATTAAACGAAAGCCGAGGGCATATCCTTTTATCGCAAAAAACATATCTTTTTATCGGTACATATAAAAAAGCATTTACATATGTAAAACTCTATGCTATAATTCGTCTCAAAGGAAAAGGAAAACAAATGGAATTAAGGAAAGACAACCCTTTAGGATATGAAAAAATCTCAACTCTGCTCAGGCGTTTTGCGGTACCCAGTATCGTTGCAATGCTTGTCAGCTCGCTTTATAACGTAGTAGACCAGATATTTATAGGCTGGGGCGTAGGTCCTATCGGTAACGGCGCCACCAACGTGGCGTTTCCCTTTACCACCATATGCCTTGCCCTCTCCCTCACCATCGGAGTAGGCGCGGCGGCGCGCTTCTCGCTGGAGTTAGGCAGAGGCAACGCAAAGGAGGCGTCCTACAGCGTAGGCGTTGCCACCCTTTGCGGAGGGGTGGCAGGCGTGTTCTGCCTCGTGGTATTCGAGACGTTTACCGAGTGGATGCTCATTGCCTTCGGCGCAACCCCCAACATACTCCCCTACGCCATGACCTACGTGAGAATAACGGCGCTGGGTATGCCCATCCTCGTTATCTCCAACACCGTTTCAAATCTTATCCACGCCGACGGCAACCCAAAATACTCTATGATGTGTATGATAGTGGGCGCCGTTTTGAACACTATTCTCGACCCCATATTCATTTTCGTCTTTGATATGGGAATTGCAGGTGCAGCTTGGGCGACGGTCATCTCTCAGGTTGCCTCCTTCTTCGTGTCTGTGGCTTATCTCAAGCGTTTCAAGAGCGTCAGGCTTACCCGTGACGCCTTTTTCCCAGGGGTCAAGAGAAGCCTTGAAACAATGTCCCTCGGTCTCAGCAACGGACTCAATCAGGCGGCGGTCTGCCTCGTACAGATAGTTATGAATAACTCCCTCACCTACTACGGCGCGCTCTCCCCCTACGGCACCGATATTCCTCTGTCGGCGGTGGGCGTTGTTATGAAGGTCAACTCCCTCATTATGTCGGTTTTTATCGGTATTCAGCAGGGCACACGCCCCATACTCGGCTTCAACTACGGTGCGAGACAGTACGACAGAGTAAAGGAGACCTACAAGCTGGGCATCATCGTTGATACCGTCTTTGCCTCACTCGGCTTTATTGCCTTTGAATTCTTCCCCGAATACGTTCTTATGCTCTTCGGAAAGGGTGACCCACTCTATACCGAGTTCGGCACCACCTTTATGAGAGTATTCCTCTGCACTATGCTCATAAACGGAATTCAGTTCCTCTCCGCCAATTTCTTCTCCTCTATCGGCAAGCCCGTCAAGGGCATTATGCTCTCTATGTCAAGGCAGTGTCTCTTCATTATCCCACTCATTCTAATTCTGCCGAGGCTGTGGAATTTGGGGCTCTGGGGCATTATGATTTCTGGTCCCATAGCGGATATTATGGCGGTAATACTCAGCGTGATCTTTGTATTCTTTGAATTTAAAAATATGGAAAAGCTAAAGAAAGAGATGGAAATGGGAAAATGAATTATCTTGAACACGACGGCGTTATCATCCGCCCCTTTGAGCACAGAGACAGAAAGGCGGTAGAAGAGTTCTTTTCGTCCCTCGGTGCCGAAACTATCGCCCTTTTTGACCGCAGGGGCACAAATAAGAAAAACGCACTTGCCTTTATTGATACGCCTACCAAAAGCCGTGCGTATTTCCTCGCCGAGCTGAACGGAGAAATGCTGGGTTGCGTTTTTTTCTATGAAAACGATACGAAAATCCCCTGCCTCGGAATCGTAGTTTCCGATAAAGCACAGGGTCTGCACCTCGGCACAAGACTGATGCAATATGCAATAGCATATGCAAAAAAAGCCGGCAAGGGAGGCATATACCTTACAACCCTTTTCTGCAACCTGAGAGGTCAGATACTCTACGAAAACTGCGGCTTTGAATATATGGGACAGTATAAAACCTCAAAGGAATATCTCTATCTTCTGAGGTTTAAAGAGGAATAAAATGATAAAAACCAAGTCAAAAGACTTGGTTTTTTTCATCCTCGTCTTTGCTCGAGCTTGTTCGACACGGAGCCCTCACGGCGAAGAATAAATCAAGGCGTAGCCTTGTATATCATCAATTCCGCAAGGAATTGCATATCATCAAGCCGACAGTTTTTAATACATACCTTCGGTGTGATGAGATACAAAGGCGGCGTGCCGCCTTTGATAATATACACGCTAACGCGTGATGATATACCAAGCCTGTCGGCTTGGATAAAAACGCGGCTAGCAGCCGCTGGCATATCTCGCCTATCGTAATGCGTTTTTTACCTAAATAAAGAAACACGGCGAGGTCCAATTTAATGCAATTTCCTAGTAAATAAAAAAACTCTCGTTCCGAAGAACGAGAGTTTTTTGTCTTTCGTGTCCAAGAAAGAACTGGTTAAAAACCTGATTTTCTTTGAAATATTTAATATTTATTTAAG
>JAZSLY010000062.1:0-2229 GCA_045535585.1 Eubacteriales bacterium | reverse complement strand
TTCTCAATGCTGTGGCTTTTGCCTTTTCGTTTTATCGTCGTCAGTTTGAAGTTTTTCGGGGGTCATAGGGGTCCTTTTTACAAAAAGGACCCCTACATAACCGACAGACAAACCCGAATTTGAAGCTTTCACAAATCATTGACAAAAACTGTGGAGAGGGGTATAATCAAATTACAATATTTATTATATGGGAGGGCGCCATGTCCTATAAGTATAAGACGGAGCTGCATTGCCATACACGCCACGTAAGCCGCTGTGCAGGCCACGACGCAGAGGGAATAGTTGAGGCATATCTTCGCGCAGGATATACCACCATTGTAATCACGGAGCACCTTGCAAAGGGTACCTTTGAGCACATAAAGGACAGAACTCTTTCGGAGCAGATGGAGCATTTTGTTCAGGGCTACCGCAGGGTGAAGGAGGCGGCAAAAGGAAGGCTCAACGTTCTTATGGGCGCTGAGGTAAACTTCTCCGGCACTCTCGGCACGGATTATCTCATGTACGGTCTTGAGGAGGAGTTCTACCACCGCTGTCCCGACGTTTATCTTCAGAACAAGTACTGGACAGCAAGCCTTGTCCGCAACAACGGCGGCGTGTTCATTCAGGCTCATCCCTTCAGGGCTAACTGTGCCGTTACGGAGGACTTCGTTCTTGACGGAATCGAGGTCTGGAACGGACACCCCTTCCAGGATAACCACAACAGAATAGCGAGAGAGTGGGCGAAGGAGTACCCCCGCTACATTCTCACCTCGGGCGGCGACCACCACGACGACGTGATGGAGCCCGACGCAGGCATTCTTACAAAGGAACCGATAACAAGCGAAAAGCAGCTTGCAGAGGTTCTTCGCAGCCGCGATTTTCAGCTTATCTGCGACAGAGAGGCTCGCGAGCGCTCAAGAGAAGAGCAAAAAGCGAGAGAAAAAGCCCGTGAAGAGGAACGGATCGGAAAATAATTTTATTCTTCGCGATTTAGAAAAAACGAGCATTTGAGAGAAAACGAGAGATTTTAAGAGCATTTGCCATGCTAAATTAATTTTTTGATAAAAATTTTAAAAAAGGTATTGACAAGCGTGTATACCTTTGCTATAATCTCACTTGCTGAAAATAACACAAAAAGCTAATTCGGAGGATAATCTTATGTCTACTTATATGGCAAAGAAAGAAACCGTTGAGCGCAAGTGGTACATTATCGATGCGGCAGGCAAGCCCCTCGGTAAGACTGCAGCTGCAGCGGCTACTATACTTCGCGGCAAGCACCGTCCTGAGTACACACCTCACGTTGACTGCGGCGAATTCGTTGTAATCATCAATGCTTCCAAGGCTGTTCTCACAGGTAAGAAGCTTGAGCAGAAGTTCTATCGCCGTCACTCCGGCTACATCGGTGGTCTTAAGGAAGTTTCCTACAAGCACCTTATGGCTACAAAGCCCGAGTTCGCAATGGAGCACGCAGTTAAGGGCATGCTTCCTCACAACTCTATCGGCGACAAGGCAATCACTCGTCTCAAGGTATATGCAGGCGAGGCACACAAGCAGCAGGCTCAGAAGCCTGAGGCTTACGAGATCTGAGAAAGGGGATAACAGAAAATGTATACAAGTGCAAAGCCTTATTTCTACGGCACAGGCAGAAGAAAGAGTTCTGTTGCCCGCGTTCGTCTCTATCCCGGTACCGGTGTTGTAACAATCAACGGCCGTGACATTGACGATTACTTTGGTCTCGAGACCATGAAGCTCATCATCAACCAGCCCTTCCAGGCTACAGGCACAATGGGCAAGTTCGATATCGTTGCAAGCGTAAAGGGCGGCGGCTTCTCCGGTCAGGCAGGCGCTATCCGTCACGGCGCATCCCGCGCACTTCTCCTTGCTGACGATACATTCCGTGCATCCCTCAAGAAGGCTGGTTTCCTTACAAGAGACCCCAGAATGAAGGAAAGAAAGAAGTACGGTCTCAAGGCAGCTCGTCGTGCGAGCCAGTTCTCCAAGAGATAAGTTCAGCCCCGAGGGCGATTATTTCAGGAACAACAAAAACCCCGAAACCATCACGGTTTTCGGGGTTTTCTTTTTGATATAAAATCCATCTTGGTGCAAATCCGGTGCAAACTTTTTTAAAACACCCTATGACAGCAAAAAGTCATAAGGTGTTTTTTTGTATGAGTCGTATTAAAGCAAACGACAAATTGGAATTGGTTTAATCCTTGCTTAACACTTTTTTCTGCCAGGACTTTTTTTCGC
>JAZSLY010000047.1:0-22806 GCA_045535585.1 Eubacteriales bacterium | reverse complement strand
CATAAATCCCACCGATAATTTTACCACGATAGTAGAGAATAAATTCGCCCATCATTGCTCTGTATGTTATTTCTTCTAACTCGGATAATTGTTCTAATACAAAATCCAAATACGCTTTACTTGAAGCCATATTACACCTCGACAAATTCTTGTTTATCGAACTGTTTATAAATATCTTTCATTCAAATTATAGCACAAAAATGTGAATAATTCAATCTGCCTTGAAATGTTCATAATCTTATGATACAATAAAACCGTAATCAGTAGCACCTAATGGCGAGATTATCGTTCAACAATTACCGATTCGGCGGGTGTCGACCGAAAATAAGGTTGTAAAGACCAATATTAAGAGTGTCAAAGGGGCTATTTAGACGTTGATTCGTAATCAGCAGGTACCAGCTCCAAAAAAGTAAAGCACTTCGAAAGAAGTGCTTTATTTTTTGCTTACAATTATGTGTGCATTATTGGTTTCAATCACTTTTGTAACTGACATTGCCGTTGCCCCTATAATCGATGTTATGTTATCATGAGTATCAGGATACACCTTAACCTTGCGAGTTCCCGTATCAATATATTTGCTTTGGTTTTTATCAATTGACAAGCAAAAGATTCCGTTTTTGTTCAGTAACCTGTCAACTTTTGAAATCACCTGTGCTTTATTCTCGAAATGCATCATTGTTAGAGACGAGTAGATAACGTCGTAAGTTTCACAAAACTCATAAACGTTAAAATCATCACAGATAAAAGAAATATTCTTGTACTCTTTTAGGTTTTCTTTTGCTCGCTCAATGGTTTTAGGGGAAATATCTATACCTACAAGGCTCATACAATATGGAGCAACCTTAACGGCAATTCTGCCCGTACCAATGCCAATTTCAAGAACTTTTTTGTTATCGTCAAGCTCAAGGGCTTCTATGAATCCTTCGCCGTCCCACCCACACATATATTCTTGTAATTCAGGCGGGTCACGGAATGGGTCGTTATCTTCATCTATCAATAAATCGTAATGACTGATTACGTTCATAACATACACACCTTCAAATTAGTATTTGTTTAATCAAAAAATACCTTTGTTGTATTTCATCTGAACTGCAACAATCCAAGTAATTCCAACAAACAAACCAATAAACAATACTGAAACTGCTATTGTTGAAACTATCTTCGAATCACCGAACAGTCCAATTATACCGCTGAACAACAGTGCCAGTGAGATAACAAACATAGCTTTACCAAAAGCTTTTCCATAGGCGGCTTTATCATTAACTTTTGTTTGATGGTAATCATGAATCAAGTTGGTATTACCTTTATATATCTCTATGCTTATTGTAATCATTGGTATTGCTGCCAAAAACATAAGTATAGAATAAAGCACCATAAAATCACCTCGTAACATTATTGTTTTTCAAACTAATTATATATCATACAACTAATCACCTTAAAAGTGAGGGTAAGGTTCATTTATTCATCATCGCTCTTTTTATCGTTTTTAAAGTCAATCAAGGCGCCAATGCACACCCCGACACTTAGACCGATGCTCATACCGATAGGAATATTCCCCATACCTGCGCCGATTGCCATACCCACTCCGATTCCAATGCACATTCCTATGGGCAAATATCTGACGTCATTAGTATCCTTGTTATTTTTCATATCTTCTCCTACTTTATCCACCATTCAGGTGTTATTTTACCGAGCTTGACTGTTTTGCCCGTTGCATAATCAAGCATTATTTCAATGTCGTAATACTTGCCCGCCATAAGCTGTACCATAAGCTCACGGCAAGCACCACAAGGCGCACCATTTGAACCGTCGGGAAGAATACACAACACCTTGTCGATTTCTTGTTCGCCGTTAGTAATCATATTAAAAATAGCATTCCTCTCTGCACAAATACCAAGTGTTGAGCAGGTATCAATACACACACCTGTATATATTTTTCCTGATTTCGAGCAGACCGCAGCAGACACCTCTCCGCAAGTGACATATTCCGAAATTTTTCTTTCCTTCAACACGGCTTTTGCCGCCTCGAACATTTCAGTCCATATTTTTTCCATAAGTAACAACCTCGTCAAAATCTTATTTTTAAAACTCTTTGAAAATAGCTTCAAATCAATTATAGCATAAAAATCTAAATAATTCAATCTACCTTGAAATGTTCGTAACTATATGATACAATAAAAACGCAATCAATAGCACCTAATGGCGAGGTTTTCGTTCATCGATTACGTCTTGGATGACTTACTACCGCAAAATCCTTGCACTGCTCCTGCTTTTGTGATATAATGGTTTAAAAGGAGGAAATCATATGAAAAAAATTCTATTTTTTGCTTTATTATTATTTTCTTTGTCTATTTCAGTATCGGCTCGCCCCGGGGATATTGCAGGGGAGTATTACGCAACCGATATTAAAACTTATCTTAACGGAGTACAAATCGACGCTATAAATATCGGCGGTCAAACCTTAATCAGTGCCGAGCAAATGAGCAACTACGGTTTTAGTGTTGTGTGGAACTCGGAAACAAGAACCCTAAACGTAAGAGAAACAACGGGCGTGCCGAGCGTTTCCTCACCTAAAATAAAAACGTACTCTACTCCAAACGGTTCTTTTGCCGGCTATTATTACGAAACAGACATCGTAACTTATCTCGACGGAATAGAGTCGGTTGCTTGCAACACGGACGGGCACACCTATATCCATGCCGAAAATATGCGTACTTTCGGCTATGAAGTCATTTGGAACGAAGCTGAGCGCAGTCTTAATATTATTAGTCCGAAAGCACTCGGGCATATTTATAGCCTTCAATTAACCGAAGGTAAAGAGAAATCGCAAGAAGGAGAAGGTTTTTTATCGGTTTCTTATAAAAACGGAGTCGTTGCGTTAAGCGGAGATGCTGATTATTGCGACGTCAAAATGTCGTCAGGCGCACTGAAATATACTTTTGCCCTTAGTTATTACCAAAACGCAGGTTTATTCTATTCTTCAAAGATTTTAAGTTTACTAACCCCTCTTTGCCACGATGGATACGACGTAGAAGCTCCCGTAGAGCCAAGTACAAAGTACCAAGACGTTTCACAATACGTATCAATCAACATAAATGGACACACCTCCGAGATGATCAGTATTACCAGCGGTGCAGGTAACGGTCATAGAGATTTCTATATTACTGCTCACGACCTTCCGAAGCTTCCTCTTGATAAAATCAATACGATTGAATTAACAATAAGAAACACACCGAAACAATAAAATTGGCACACAAAAAGACATTTTTCTTTATCGAAAAATGTCTTTTAAATTTGCATTAAATCGGCAGGCACCTGACGGTATCCTTACCATTCAATAACCTACCTCCGATTCAATATAGCCAGCTTGTCGGCACCAAAAAGGTATAGGGTGCAGTTACGATGGCAAAGGTTAAAGAAAGCCGTAGCTTCAACGCTTTATCAATGCTTTTAAAGGTATAACAATAATTTAAGATAAAAATCATCAATGCAGACACGAATAGGGCAGGCAGAGTCAGATATAGCTCGTCACCCATTCTTCCAGCCTCAAAGGCAAGCATCGGCACAAGCATACATAAAGCGCCGATTACGTCAGAAAGAAGCCCGACTCCGTAGATTTTTAAAATATAGCTTTTATACCATTTCTTTTTATCGGCAATTTTAAGAATTGCCAAAGAGAGACAGAAAACTATACTGTCAATTATAAAATTTCCGGGTAAAACGATAAGCCACACCTGCGGAAACAAAAGGAGCATCCACAAGGGGAAAATAACGTTATATAGCTTTATTTCTTTCATATCAGCTAACCCTCCGCATACTTATTTGTCACTTTCATTATACCACAGCTTTATACATTTTTCAATATTTCCGTATAAATCAAATATTTGTGAAAAAATATTTGACTTTAACGAATTATTATTATATAATTAAATAATAGGGTAGGAGGTGGAATAATGTCCAAAAAAAGACTGTTGATTATCGGAAAATCTTATATGGAATTCGTTTGCAAGGTAAAACGCGCACCCGAGCGTCTTGAAAGAATTATTTCCAATCAGGAGCACTATATTGCGCCAAGCGGATTTGGCGTTATTTCTGCCGTTACTGCGTCCCGTCTTGATATAGATACTATTCTTTGTACCCGCATCGGCGAAGACGAAAACGGAGAAAAGCTGTCACGCGTATTCAAGACTGAAAATATTGATACGAGATTCGTATACACGGACAAGCGAAAAGAAACGGGCGTCATTTCCACCGTGATTGAAGAAGGCAACAAGGCGCGTGCAATTATTTACCCCAGTGCCAACAACAATTTATGCTTTGACGATATAGAGTCTTCCCTCATTACTTATCCCGACGCCGTAATGTTGTGCCCTGACTTGCCAAACGACTTATCACTTGATACAGTCAAATTTGCCAACGGGCAGGGAACACCCGTAGTTCTTACGGTAAGCAAGGACGACCGTGATTTCGATTTTGTGCAGGTCGGAAATATAGAGCTTTTCTTATGCGACAGATATATTGCCCACTATTTAACGGGTATCGACCCCGTAGATGCAGACTCGGCGCTTCACGCGTCCGTTAAGCTTGCCAAGATAATCAAAGCAAGAAATATTATCATAAGGCTTGGAGAGAGGGGGGTATTCTCCTACGACGGAATTTATTCCGAGATATACCCGAGGCTTCCCGTAGACGCCGTTGATTCAACGGGCAGTGAAACGGTTTTCGATGCTGCCGCCTCCTGCGCCTTCGTTGAGCTTGGTGACGTGCACAAGGCTGCAGATTTTGCAAATTCTGCTCTTGCTTATTCAACAACCGTTGATGGCTCGTTTGCGTCAATCCCAACACTCGACGCTATAAATGCAATTTTTGAAAAGCACCACAATTAATTTCCCGGAGAAATATTAATGCCTAATTTATTATCAGTAAATTTTGAAGGGCTGGACATATATGGTCTTGCCTTTTTCAACAACAAAATCCCGTTGATCGACGAGGTAATAATTAAAAACGATTCGGATTTCGACTTCAAAAATATAGAAGTCGAAATTTCGTCGTCCCCATCTTTTTTTAAAAACCACACCATAAAGGTTGCAGAGCTTTCGTCGGGAAGATATACCATTATTAACAACATAAACCTTGAAATCGACACGACGAAGATAATGTATTTTTCCGCACCCGTTAATTCTCAAGTGTCGGTTGCTGTGAAAAATATGGGCGAGGTTGTGGAAAAGAGCGACAAAAACGTTATTCTTTTGCCACATAATTTTCTCCCACCCATCTCGTCATATACCGAAATTATCAGCGCCTACGTAACGCCTTCTCAAGAAGAAATAGGCGCCATTCACAAAAGCGCACTCGATATCATTTTAAAAGAGGGCAAGGTTCAGGTCAACCGCGATATGTGGGAGCTTAACAACCCCGAATATACCATTCATCTCATCAAGGCGGTTTACAAGGCAATTCAGGATTTAAGAATTACCCTTAATACTTCTATAAATTTCAATGATAGCAAGCCTTTTCAAGTGATGCTTCCCGAAACCACCTACCAGTTACATAGCGGTACAAGCCTTGAAATTGCCCTTTTAACCGTTTCTGTGGCTGAAAGACTTGGAATAAACTCCTTCCTTGTATTTTTACCCGAAAAAGTTCTTGCAGGATTTTTCACCACTCTTGAACATTTTCACACCTGCGTCAGCGACGACGGCAGGGCTTTCTCCTCGATGAAAGAGGGAGTAGGTGACAATTTCTGCGTGGTGGACGTAACCTCGCTGATTAACGGAACTCAGGTTTCCTTTGAAAACAGCTGTATAATGGCACAAAAAGCTATTGAAGCGTTTGATTTTCCAATAGTTGTAGATATTGCAAGCGCAAGAAAAGCAGGCTACCATCCTTTGCCTAACAGAATAAACCAAAGCGGCAACCTTATTTTTGAAAGCCTTAATACAGAATTTGCTTGTGAAGGGCAGAAGGAGCACAAAAAGACCTTTGCCTCCGCCTCCAAACTGTCCGAGCATATCAAGCTTGCACTTTCAGCGCAAAACGGCAAGGCGTCTCTCTTATCTCTCAATAACGATAACACAATTTTACTTTTGGGAGAGCCTCAGCTCGTTCTCAAGAAAATCTTTTTAAACGGTAAAATAAGCATAAAGAGCTTTCCAATCTCCAACGACACCAGCTTATCTGCAGAGCTTTTTGAAAAGATTGGCGTGCTGAATTCAAATCTTGATTCAAACGACATTTCTGCAAGCACCTGCGCCTTTTACGACAAAACCGTAATTGACAGAAAATTCGCGGATATCAACGACGGTAATTACAAGAACTCCTTTACCCCTTGTATTGCTATGGGTATAGTGCAATATTCCGAAAACGGTCATATCAAATTTGCACCACTGTTTTTGCTTCCCGTTAATCTGGAAATTTCAAGCAACAGAGAATACTTTGCAAAGGCGATCTTCTCGTCTCCGCAAATCAACGTAACCCTGATTGACTTTTTGTCGAAAAAGGGAATTAAGATAGATGCTTCAAGCTGGGATCTGTCCGTAACCGAGAGCTATGCCGAAATTTTCCGTAGCATCAAGACTTCGCTTACAGAGTTCACAGACTTTAAGTTTTTTGACACAACCGTCATTTCGACGTTTGACTTTGAAAGCCAAACCCTCTCAACACTTGCTTCGGAAGAGTATCTTGAAAAATCACCCACTCTGCGCAGAATTTTTGAAAAAGAAAAATTCAATGCAGATTCCCCCGAAAAATCCTTTTCGATAGAAAGCGTAGACTACCCCTACGGGCTTGACGATTCGCAGAGAAGCGCTGTAAATAACGCCGTAAACAATTCTGCATCGGTTATACTTGCGTCACCCGCAAGTGATAAGGCACGGGTGGTAGCAAGTATCGTTGCCAATTCTCTTAAAAAAGGGGAGAAGTGCCTTTATATCACCGAAAGCACCTCCGACGTTCACTCCTTCGACTACTACCTGAAAAAGCTTCAGGCTGATAAATTTGCCGTATACTTCGGTAATGATACCAAGGCTCGCGACTTTGAATACTGTATGTTACCATATCAGGATACCTTTTCAAAGGACGAGCTTGAAAAAGCCACCACCGCATTGGTGGAAAAGATTGATGAACAGGACCTTTATTTCAGGCAGCTTCACCACGTTCACGAAATTGGCTTTTCTCTTTACGAGGCGGTTTCACAATACGAAAGATATCGCTCTTTCCCATTTTCTGTGAGTTTTACCAACGAGGACGTAAAGAGTCTTTCAAAGAACAAGGTTGTTGATTGGTTTGATACTATTTCTACTCTTGCCAAAGCGGGAGCAGACTGTAAAGAGCCTTTTTCCAACCCCTTGTCCTACGTCTCTCAAAAGGAATTCTCCTACGATTTCAAGGCACGCAGTACGATTGCGTTGAATACCCATATATCTATTGCAAAGAATTTTGTAGATAAGCAAAATTCCCTTGCAAATTATCTGGGCTTTGACAATTCCGTTATGAGAGAAAAGCAAAGTGATGCCCTCGTTAAAATCCTTGACCTTATTTTATCCTGCGCCGATAAGCTTCACTTTGGCATTTTCTCGCGCCTGGACGTTTACGAGGATTTTATCAAAATCGACACACTTGTCAACAGATGCGAAAGCTTCTTTGAATTAAAAAAATTCGTTTCCGATAATTTCACCCACGATATTACAAGCCTCGATATAGAAGAGCTATTGAGCGAGTGGAGAAGCGCAAGCTCACGAATTGCCTTTACCAGAGCTTCTGCAATGAACAACGTAAAAAGCAAATTGAAGGCATATTCAACCTCGCAAAAGCTTATCACCAACGACAATTTCGTTAGCATTATTGAAAAAATACAATCTTATAAGGACTGTCTTGCCTTAATCGATTCGTCCTCGCAGATTGTCCTGACGACAATGGGAATAGATATAAAGGCAAGCGTTTCAAACGGCGTTCTTGACGTTTTCAAAGAGATTGCCGAGAGGGCTGAAATTGCGCGTCAGTATCTGTCCCTGATAAATGAATTCTATAATTTTGAGCCACTTCCTGCTAACGTTTTTCCACATCACTTCAATCTCTTCAAGTCTCCTGAAAAGCTTATTTACGATATAAAATCGGAATATTGCAATTTTGGCGAGCTATATGAAGAGTATAAAAAATCCGAAGAAGAGCTTGTAGAGCTTCTGCAAATCGATATTGAAAAAGCCAAATTTGACAATGAGAAAATATGGTATTACTTTGTAGGTCAGTTTTTGACTAAAATGCTTGACAACATCGATATGCTCAAGTATTGGTGCAAGTGGAACGTAGAGCGCGAAAATGCAATCTCAGAGGGACTTTCCAGCGTAGTAAAGCTTTATGAAAGTGAACAGTTGACGTCGGGCGATATTAAAAACGCCTTCTTGAAGGGCTTTTTCAAGGCAGTCAGCGAGTTTTTGCTTTCCTGCTTGCCTTTTGCGGCTTCCTTCTCAAACGAAAAGCAAAAGAATGATGCCGATGCAATCGAGTCTCTTTTAAGCGATTATTGCAAGCAACTGTCCTCGGGCATAAACACCGCCGTAAGAAACAATTATCTTATCCACCTTAAAAATGCAAAAATCGGTGAAATGGAAGCCTATACTCAGCTTCGTGACAAATTTACCTTTGTCAACGGCTCTACTCCCACTACCAAGGATTTCGAGTTGCTCAGGGAGGCGAAGCCCTGCTTTGTTTGCAATACGACAAACCACGTTGTTGAGTTTTCCAAGATGAGCGAGTTTGACGTGCTTATACTCGACTTGTCACAGGGAGACCTGCACAGCACGGCGGCTATGTTTTTACCTCTTGCCAAAAAGGTAGTAATAATCGATAACAGCCTGCCCTTCGAGAGCAATATGCTAACCTCGGCTTTCATGGATATATCAACGCCCACAACGGCTCTCAAATGGACGTATAACAATAGCTACACCTCTTTGATGGTGAACGAGCTCGTTTACAACAATTCTCTTTCAGCAACTCTTCCGAGGAAGAAAGAAATGAGCGGTTGTACGGTAATACGGCAAATGGGTGCTTATGACAGGAAAAACACCAGAGTCAACGTCATCGAAGCAAGTGCCGTTGTTGACGAAATCATCAAGCTGAGGTCCGCGTCTCCCGAGCTTTCCATAGGTGTATACACGCTCAATAACGAGCAAAAAAGACTCATAGAAATGCTTCTCGCAAAGAGATTAGGCACTATTGACTCTCAGCTTAACGCAACCGATGACGAGCCGTTCTTCGTTCGTTCCATTAGTGACGGGGAAGTTATGTCACGGGACGTTATAATCTTTTCAACAGTTCTTTCCACAGAAGAAAAGCCAAAATATAAAGACACCATAACAAAGACGATACCCGAGCTTTCGGGGGATCGCGGCATCTATACTATCGTCAACGTCTTTTCTTCCGCTAAAAAGAATTTCATTCTCGTAACGTCGCTCACGGGCGCAATTCTTGATAAGTTCAAATCCACAGAAAAGGGATATTGCTTATTCAAGAAGGCAATTTGCCGTCTTGTTGACTGCGACAAAAACTTCCTCGAGATTGAAAACCCGTCTACTTCTGCAGACAATTCTATCGTCAGGGACGTTGCCAACTACATTGAATCCCTTGGGTATAAGGTTGACTTGAACGTAGGTTACCAAAATTGTCTTATCGACGTTTGTGTCAGATGTAAAGAAAAGAACAAATACGTTTTGGGAATAGTCTTTGATGAAACTGCAAGTAATTTAAGTGAAAATTTCCTTGTCAGGAATATGATTTTCAACAACCTGATGCGTCAGGGCGGTTGGAATCTTCACAGAATTTATACTGTTGAATGGTTTGAAAACCAATCAAAGCAATTAGACCTCATCAGGAACTTACTTAACGGCGACGAATCGGATAACGATTTGAAAATTTCAGCGTATCTGGAATAATCGTCAATAAATCTTAATATCCTTTATTGAGAAATAAAGGGGGATTTATATGACACTCGAATCAAACGAAAGGGCAATGCCCTTTGCAAGAATTAAGTTTTCTGTTATTTCGGCACTTATAGGCATTGCAATAATGGTAATATTCGCCCTTATCGCATCCGTGGCTTTAAGCAGAATAAATATGTACGAAAAGTATTACACCGTTGTGGCGTACGTATTAAAGCTTATTCCGGGCTTTTGTGCCGCTAAAATCCTGTCGGGTAAAATCTCCGACAAATTGCTTTTGCCCATAATTATCCAAACGGCAGTTATCGTTCTTGTTTTCACCGTATTCTCCATAATACTTAACAAAACTGTCACGCCGCCCTCGATTGCCTGGAACGTAATAATTGTATTGCTTTCACAAATTGCAGGGTTGTTTCGCAGGTCGGGACAAAAGAAAAAATTCCATAAATTTTAATTACAAATCGCCTGAAATTATTGATTTTTCAGGCGATTTGTGTTATATTAAGTAGTAGATAAAGTATAGGAGGTTAAAATGAGAAAAGTAATATTTTTTGTTTTTATTTTGTCCATTGTTTTGACCTCTTGCGCCCTTTCGGAGCACACGGCAGTACCAACCGTCGAGCCGTCATACTCCGTTATAAATAACGACCCGTCGCTTCTTCCTACCAAATCTTTGGTTTCTGCCTCAACCTATACCGACAGAAATTTGAAGTTCAGCTTTGTTGAATACGACGGCACGACGGTTGCCTTTCCCGAGCTTCCCACCGAAGAATTAAAGGTTTTGCTTGACGTGAAGCTGACAGACTATCTTGCGACCCTTGACCTTCCGTTCAAGCCCACGTTTATCGATTATACGGTTTATAGTGCCTTTGATACTCTGACCTTTGTTTTTTACCCATCCGATTCTGTGAAAGGTGCGACGCAATCCAATTTAGTTTTTTCATATAATACACTGACGAACTCTGTGCCCGTCACAGAGGACTATTTTACCAAGCAACAGATCGACGTTATTTTCGAACGGTTTTTCGGCGTTCCTTGCTTTTCAGGCAACTTCACCGTTGACTCCATTTCCGTTACCGACAGTGAGCTCGTCCTCACCTCCGCAAATAACCTTTATAAAATTACGGGCGAAATGATGTCAAACGCCGACGGCGATTTCTTTGCATTTCACCCCAATGATTATTATCCCGTAACAGATTCAAGCGAGAAATTCGTTGCCCTCACCTTTGACGACGGTCCAAACCCCGTCACTACAAAAAACCTTCTTGCCGTCCTAAAGGAAAAAGGGGTAAAAGCAACCTTCTTTATGGTTGGCTACAATATTGCCGAGTACCCCTACGTTGTCAAATCGGTCTACGAGAGCGGTCACGACATAGGACTTCATTCCTACAAGCACTCAAATTACGGTTTAATGGAGTTTAACGAGGTGGTTACCGACCTTGATAAATGTACCAACCTTATTTATTCTATAGTTGGCAAACGCCCATATCTTGTGCGCCCGCCATTTGGAAATATAGACGAAGAAAAAATCGATACAAACGACTATTTCTTTGTCAACTGGAACGTAGACCCGCTGGACTGGAGCAGGGAAACACCGGAAGAGATTGCAAACGATGCCCTGAAGCATATTTCGTCAGGCTCTATTGTTTTAATGCACGATATATATCAAAAGTCGGTTGACGCAGCGGAAATAATCATTGACAAGCTCGTCGAAAAAAATTACAGATTTGTAACTATCAGCGAATTGTTTGATCTTAACGGTAAAAAGAGCGACAATAAGCTCCATTTCTTCAAGGAGGACTATGATGTCAAGGAATAGTAAGTTAGCGACAGCCGTAATTTTAGCCGTCGTTGTTCTGATTTCAATAATTACCGTGTCCTGCACACCGGCAAATGAGCCGATAGCAGAGCCTCCAAGCGAGGTGATCAACGGGGCAATAGGGGAGACTATCCTTTTCTATCCTGCCGATTACTCAAAAAACATCTATAACGACGAAGCTTATATGGAATTGATTGAAGGGTATGCTCTTGAGTTTACCGATGGCGATTCAAGCTACAAGCTTCCCCGTGAACAGCTTGAAAGATACGGCGGTGCTCTTGCACTTTTCTTCGACGAATATTTTACGGATATCAGAAACGGCGATGCAGATGCCTATAAAGCGCATTTTCACAAAAAAGCCTCATCTTACACAGAGGGCGTCACCGAATTCACCATGCAGCAGATATACGATATCTCAATAAAGGTGCTTGAAATCAAGCCCACTCTTGATTCTGCCGACTACGGCTGGATTGAGGCGCAAAAGCTGGAGCCCGTTTTCGTTGACGTACGATATAAGATAAGAGAAAACAACGGAACCTTCAGGTTTGACGTGGGAAGCGACACCGTAAAGCCACAGCTTTATATGCTGTTGGACGACGGCGATACATATAAAATCGTTAACATAATAAACTACGAGCCAATTTACTCATAAAGGAGACAGTATGAAATATTTAGTTATTTTAGGCGACGGAATGGCGGATTATAAAATCGCCGAATTAGGTGACAAGACTCCGCTCGAGGTTGCAAAGAAGCCAAATTTCGATTTCATTGCCAAAAACGGTTTTAACGGAGTTGCAAAGACAGTCCCCGACGATATGGTCCCCGAAAGCGACACCGCCAACCTTGCAATACTTGGATACGACCCAAAGATTTATTCCAAGGGACGCTCACCCCTGGAAGCCGCAAGCATGGGATTAAGTATGACACCAACTCAATATGCTTTCAGGTGCAACGTGGTTACCTTGTCGGAGGGAGAAAACTACGACGACAGAGTTATGCTTGACCATAGCGCAGGCGAGATAACTACAGAAGAAGCGACCCTTCTTATAAAATCCATTGAAGAAAAAATGGGTAATGACAAAATGCATTTCTATCCCGGCGTCAGCTACCGTCATTGCCTGATTTACGATAACCCTCCGGGTTACGAAGCAAACGAAAGGATATACGATTTCTCCCGTCCACACGACATAATAGGGAAGAGGATAGGGGAATATCTTCCCCGTGGCCCCATTGGAGATGCATACAGAGAATTGTTCACAGCAAGCACTAAAATTCTTGACGAGCATCCCGTAAATATCGAAAGGCGCCGTCAAGGCAAGAATCCTGCCAACTCCATTTGGCTCTGGAGTCCTGGAAAGAAGCCTCAGCTTTCAAACTTTTATGAAAAATTCGGTTTAAAGGGCACCGTCATTTCGGCAGTAGATTTGATAAAGGGCATAGGCTTGTGTGCAGGAATGAGCTCCGTGGACGTTGAAGGAGCAACGGGTAACTATAAAACAAACTATTCGGGCAAGGCGAATGCCGCAATTAACGCATTCAAAAACGGCGACGACTTCGTATACATTCACGTGGAAGCCCCCGACGAGTGCGGACATACCGCGGACGTTAAAAACAAGGTCAAGTCTATTGAGGATATTGACCGCTTGATAGCAGGACCCGTTATGGACTACCTCAAGAGTACGGGAGAGGACTTCAAGGTGCTTGTAATGCCCGACCACTCAACGCCCTGCGCTATCAGAACGCATTCGCACGAGAACGTTCCTTTTGCAATCTACGATTCAAGAAACCACCTCAACCAAGGCATAGAATCGTTTACAGAGGATAACGCAATAAAGGCAGGCTTTTATATCGAGGACGGCCACAATCTTCTCGAAAAGTTATTCATTGAAAAATAATAGACAAGAAAAAAATAGCGGTTTTACCGCTATTTTTTTCTTATGCTTATTTTTAACCGAAAAACCAAACGAGCCTATTTTGCGACCAAGCTCCAGGTAATCTCCGTGAGAATATGCAACAAGCTTTGATTTCCTCAGGTCGAGCTTGCCGTCGGCATTTATAAGGCTCTCGTCAACGTCTACACCTACAATTTTTGCTAAAAACATATCGTGAGTTCCAAGCTTTATAACCCTGTCTACCTTACATTCAAGATTTATAGGCGACTCGTCAACGATAGGACATTCAAGGGAGGTTGCAGGCGACGGAGTCAGTGAAAACTTTTTGAACTTATCCATTTTTGCGCCCGTATAAATTCCGCATTGGTCCACTTTTTTCACCATATCGCTTTTCACGAGGTTTACTGCAAACTCACCGGTTTCGCTAATAATTTTGTGGGAATACCTCTCAGGTCTGAGAGATATATAAAGCATAGCAGGATTAGTGTTAATTATTCCGGTCCAGCCGACTGTTACTAAATTAGGCTTTTCTACACTTCCGCAGGACACCAGCACGACGGGAACGGGTGACAAAAGGGTAGATGGCTTCCAAAATTGTTTACTCATTTTATACGTCCTTAATTTTTATTATATAAGAGATTGTACTACAAAACTCAATTTAAATCAATATTTATTTTGATTTTCCCTTAAATAATATTCCGATTATATAGCCGAAGAACACCGCGGCGCTGATACCTCCTGCGCAAGCCTTCAATCCTCCGAGAAAAGCGCCGATAAGTCCATTCTCCTGCACTGCCTCTTTAGTGCCCTTTGCAAGCAAATAGCCAAACCCAGTAAGCGGAGTGGTAGCACCAGCGGATGCGAATTTGGCAAAAGGCTCATAAACACCTATCGCCGTTAAAATTACGCCGAGAACCACAAACCCGACCAATATTCTTGCTGGCGTCAGCCTGGTTTTATCAACAAGAATTTGTGCTATAACGCATATGCTTCCGCCTACAAGAAAAGATATTAAATATTGCATTTTATTTCCTCTCAATCTCCACTGCGTGTGCTATTGCAGGTATAGAAAGCTTTTGCAAAACCGACCCTGAGCTTAAAAGCGCTCCCGTACCTACAAACAATACTTTTTTTATTTCTCTTTTTTGAAGCCTATCCATAATATATCCGCCGAGCACAACTGCAGAGCATCCGCAGCCCGACCCGCCCGAGCATACGTTCTGCTTCTGTCTGTCGTAAATAAGCTCACCGCAATCCATGTAGTTTTCGCCTAACTCCAGACCGTAAAGATGGGCTTTTTCACGAACGATATTTGCACCTTCTTCACCAAGATCTCCCGTTAAAATAAGGTCGAAATCCTTTTCACCAAGCTCGCTTTGCGCAAAGTATCTCTGCAAAGTATCAAGGGCTGCGCCTGACATTGCGGCGCCCATATTGTTTGCGTCCTTTATTCCTTTATCAACTATTCTTCCAATCACGCAACCTCTGACAAAAACGCCCGAGGTGTAGCTTGTAGACAGAATAAAGCTTGCAGCACCGGTAACCGTCATCTGACTTGTGGGCGTTCTTTGAAGCCCGTATTCGAGAGGGAAACGGAACTGTCTTTCAGAGGTGGAAAAATGGGATGAAGAAGAGCATAAAATAGTATTAAAATGTCCGCTGTCAAGCAAAATTCCCGAAGCCAACAACCCCTGCGCCATAGTAGAGCAAGCGCCGTAAACGCCAAAATATTGTATTTTTTTATCTGCCATTGCAAAGGAGTGGGCGACACATTGGTTTTGCAGGTCTCCGCCGATTACAAGATTCAGGTCGGAATACTGAATACGCGACTTTTTAAGGGCACATTCTATTGCCATCTTTACCATTTGCGTTTCCGACTTTTCAAAGGTTTCCTCGCCAAATCGGTCGTCCGACATTGTTATATCAAAATACTCCGATAAAGGACCTTCAATTTCTCTTTCTCCGACAACGGTAGCAGAGCTCAAAACGTTAATTTCTTTATTGAAACGAATAAGACTATCAAAGCAACTCATATTTTTCTCCTACAAGGTAATAAGCCAGTATATAATGCCGTATATTACGCTGGCAACAGTTCCATACACAATTACGGGACCCGCTATAATAAACATCTTTGCGCCAAGTCCCAGAATGTATCCCTCGGCTGTGTAGTCGATAGCAGGGGAGACAACAGCATTGGCAAAGCCCGTTATCGGTACGAAAGTACCTGCACCTGCAATTTTTGCAATCTTGTCAAATACACCGATGCCCGTCAAAAAACACGTAATAGCAATTAGAGTAATCGACACGAGAGTACGCGCATCCGATTCGCTGGAAATAAACATTTGATATAAATTAAATAGCAGTTCACCAAAAGTACAGATTCCGCCTCCAAAGATAAAAGCGAAAAGGCAATCCTTCAGGATAGGCGAGCTTTTTGAGTGATGCACCGAGTAATACGAAAAGCTTTCCTTGTTCATTATGACACCTCCGTTGATTTATAAAATTAGTATTGTCAGATTAAATCCAAATATTCTCGTTTTAGGGAGGAGGGAGATTTTTCGATATCTAATTATACAAAATGCAAATTTTGTATAATTGAGGGTAGAAATAAAGGCATTATTCTAAAATAGGAATAATTCCTCCGTAGTCTCGAAGATTTCCTTCAAAAAGCGAAATACACTCGACACCGTGTTTTTTACAAAAGGATTTTATTTCGTTTCCGTTTGCGTGTGTTGATACGTCTCCAAAAAACGCTAACTTGTCTTGCGCTATCTTTCCGGAAGCTCCTCCAATAAATCCGTAACCGTATCCTTTCAAAATAATATTATCGTATTTAATTAACAGCACGTCCATCAGATTATGGCAAGAATTATAAATGGATACGTCATCGGTAATTATAGCGTTTTCATTTAAAACTGCCACAGAGCATTTTGTGTAGCCCTGGTTTACAGCAACCACCAATTTGCCGTCCGATGAAATCATTCTTTTTAATTCTGCGGATATAGTTTTTGGGTTACATATTACTTTATCGCCTATCACCACGGCGTTGAGCAAAACGTCCGATGGGTATACCCCGCCTATTGCCTCTGGCACCACCCTATTGTTAATTTTTTCACAATCTATAATATTTTCGATACTATTGGATAATATTTTGTTAAATCCGTCTATTGTTAAAAAAACGTTACCGCCGTAGTGTAAGCAGTTTATATCAGGGTGCGATGCGACGGGAGTATTTATGCGCTTATTTGACGGCACTTTTATTACATTAACGCCAAGGCTATTCAGGGCACCTATCCCCTCTTCCCCAATAAGTTCACTGCAAAGTGCATATTTTACGCTATTTTCAGGTAAATTTGGCTTTTTAATGAAATTCATTTTTTCTCTCTTTTTAACTTAATTTTAATATTAAACGCTTAATTTTATCAATCGTATTAAATCTTTCGCTTTTGCTTCTATTTATATCGATATAAACAATATTATCTTCGAGGAGATGATATTTTGACACAGATATACTGTTCCATGAATTGCAGGCATCAAAACGGTGGATATTGCACCTGCAACACGATTAAAGGTAATAAAATAGACAAATATTACGAAAAATGTCCGTTTTATGAAGATAAAGACGAAATATTGCGCACCCGTCCCGAAAAGTTCTGGTCGGAAATAAGCTACAATTATTTCAGTTAATTTTAACCCTTATATCTTAAATTGTCAACAAAATAATTTTTTACAATTTATTTAATTTTTAAATAAATCTATTTACAACAAAGCATAAATATTGTATAATAATATAACAATATGTGCGGAGGAATAGGTTTTGATTTTATTACTGGAGCAATCTCAGCAGGAACTAATAGAGCTTGGCAAAAAAATAGATGCGTTGAGCGACTCTTTGGACATTGATGCGCTTACCAATACCGTTAAAGAGCTTGAAGAAATTTCTCAGGCACCGGAATTCTGGAACGACCCGAAAAACTCCCAGACCGTGCTCATTGAATTAAAGGACAGTAAAGAAAAGTTGCAATCTTATCTTGACTTGAAGGACAAATTCAGCAGCACCACGGAGCTTTTGGAAATGGCGCTTGCCGACAACGACGACAGTCTTGCCAACGAAATTCTTTCCGAAATTGAAAGCATTAAAGCGGATTACGAAACGCAGAAAATTCAAATCTTTTTGTCGGGTGAATACGACAAGAATAATGCTATCATTTCTATCCACCCGGGCGCAGGCGGTACCGAAGCGCAGGACTGGGCGGCAATGCTTTTCAGAATGTATACAAGATATGCAGAAATGCACGGCTTCAAGGCAAAAACTCTTGATTTCCTTGAGGGCGACGAAGCTGGAATCAAAAGCGTTACTTTTTCCGTTGAAGGAAAATTTGCATATGGTTATTTAAAGGGTGAAAACGGCGTACACCGTCTTGTAAGGGTCTCCCCTTTCGATGCGTCAGGCAGACGCCACACGTCCTTTGCTTCCGTTGAGGTTATGCCCGAATTGTCGGATGACACGGATATAGAAATACGTGATGAAGACATCGAAATTGAAGCACACAGAGCCTCGGGTGCGGGCGGTCAGCACGTTAACAAAACCGACTCTGCTATAAGAATCCGGCACATTCCCACGGGCATTATAGTTGGTTGCCAGAACGAAAGAAGCCAGCTTCAAAACAAGGAAGTGGCATTAAAGATGCTTAAATCAAAGCTTATTCAAATCAAGGAAAAAGAACAGCTTGATAAAATTGACAGTATCAAGGGCGTGAAATTGAACATAGAATGGGGCGCACAGATAAGGTCCTACGTATTTATGCCTTATACTCTCGTAAAAGACCACAGAACCGAGTTTGAAACGGGCGATATTAACAAGGTAATGGACGGAACTCTGGACGGCTTCATCAACGCCTACTTAGCAAGTCAGGTATAAATTATAAAAATAATAAAAATAAAATAGAAAAGGGGTATTTATTATGTTGAAAAAAACAAAGCTTATTGCAGGAATTGCTCTTCTCGCACAATCCCTGACCTTTTTAGTTCTCTTCTTCACTTTCTTTTCAAGAAAGAAAAAGTCGGCTAATGCCTATCTCGGCGTAAGCCTTGCCGCAGCTCTTTCGGGTGCCGCTCTTATCGCATGGCACGTTGAGGAAGAAAAGAGAGACGAAAGACTTCTTTGGGGCAGCGATTGGGATGACAGCGAGGATTTCTTCGATGACATCACCGACGATGAAATTGATTGCGTCATAGACGAAGGCGACGAAACTGCTGACGTTAATTTGGATGACGTAATTACAGAAGAAATATAACTCACATAAAAAACGGGCTTGTTTAAGCCCGTTTTTTTACTGTATACTCGAGGAGCTCCCCCGGTTTTAATCGTAATCGTATTTATGCTTTTGGTGATTTCTGTATATCGTCAACCCGATAACGCCGAACAGAATAACGAAAAACACGATATAATAAAGAGTATAATCATAGCCGTCTACCTTCAAGGCATCCCAATAATCCGTCATAAGCTGGTTAATTTCACGAGGTAAGTCTGTAAAGATATCGTTCTTTATTTCTGCAGACGGATAAATATATTCGTTACCGTAGAGTGAATAGTCGGGATTGTTTACAACCTCGGTATGAGGAGAAGCATAGTAAATATACTCGGCGTTTTGCAAGGCAATTTCAGGGTCAAGCATAAAGTTGATGTAAAGCTCTGCCGCCTTTTTATTTTTAGCGGATTTTGGAATACACATAGCATCGACGAAATAGTTTACGCCTTCCTTTGGAAAGACAAACTCAAGGTCGTCGTTATTATCCTTCATTGAAAGAAAATCGCCTACGTAGTACGGAGCAAGGATTGCTTCGTTATTTTCCATTTTGTTGAAAATCTCATCCATAACGTAGGACTGAACGAAGGGTTTTCCTTCAAGAAGCTTGTTATATGCTTTTTCCCAATCCTCAGGGTCGGTTGAATTAATATCAATTCCCGTAAGGAATTGTGCAATAGCAAAAGCATCGCGTGGGTTATTAAACATCAGAATACTACCTGAATAGTTACCGTCCCACATAACGCTCCAGCTGTCAGGTGGCTCGTATCCCATTCTCTCAATCATAGCGCTATTGTATATAAGCCCCACCATTCCAACAGTATATGGCACCGAATACTCGTTTTTCGGGTCATAAGGAAGGTCAAGGTATTTTGGGTCAATGTACTTATAATTCGGAATGTTTGAAAAATCAATTTTCTGCAGCATATCCTCGTTAATAAGCCTTTGGACCATATAATCGGACGGAATAACCACGTCATAGTTTGCACCGCCGCTCTTCAGCTTTGCGTACATATCCTCGTTGCTGGCATAGTTAGTGTAGTTAACCTTTATGCCAGTAATTCTGGTAAACTCCGCATTTATATCCAGCGAATCATCCGAGCCGTCGGAAATATATTCACCCCAGTTATATACGTTGATGTACTCCCCCGTCAACGGATGAACGTAGTCCTCCGAATAATCGGTATAATCCATTGCCATAGTAACAGAACAATTAAGAACGAGAATTAACACAAAGAAAAATGCTAAAATCTTTTTCATTTCTCACCATTTATCAACAATCTGTGGAAAACTAATCGCGTTTTCTCTTGGGAAGTTGATTTTTATCCTTTTTAGAAGCATTGATTAAAATTAAAAGAATTAATATCGCCAAGAACATAAGAGTTGACAAGGCGTACATATCGGGTGTAACTCTTCTCTTGGTCATAGAATAAATTCTGAGAGGGAGAGTCTGGAATTCGGGACCACTGGCAAAATAACTTATTACAAAGTCGTCAAGAGACAAGGTAAACGCCATCATCATACCCGTTACGATACCCGAAAGAATAGAGGGCATTACAACCTTAAAAAACGCCTTAAAAGGAGTGCATCCAAGGTCTTGAGCAGCCTCTACGAGATGTGGATCCATCTGCTTTAATTTAGGCAAAACGGAAAGAATTACGTAAGGAAGATTAAAAGTCACATGGGCAATCAGGAGCGTTGAAAAGCCAAGCACGCCTGAAATGCCGAAAAGACTGCCAACAAAGACGAAAAGAAGCATCATAGAAACGCCGGTAACGATATCCGCGTTCATCATAGGTACGTTGGTAAGGGTCATTATAATAGAACGGATAGGTCCGTTTTTCATATAGCTTATGCCAACCGCCGCGGCTGTACCGAGAACTGTGGAAATAACCGAAGAAAGCAGAGCGAGAATTAAAGTGTTATAGAGCGCTTTCAGCGTTTCTGCATCCTTGAATAATTCCTTATACCACCTAAAAGAAAAGGATTCGAAAACCGAGGTACTGTTTGACGAGTTGAAGGAGTATACCACCAAAACGAAAATGGGCGCATACATAAAAATCAGGATGAGGAAGGTATAGAGCTTTGACATCGTTTTCATACTATCATTCCTCCTTCATCTTCAGCATCTGTAAAAGTATTCATAAACGCCATACAAACCAAAAGAAGAACCATAAGCACGAGAGAAATAGAAGCGCCGAGGTTATAGTTGTAGGAGGTCTGGAACTGTCGCTCTATGGTGTCACCTATCATATCGTATTTTCCGCCACCAAGCTTCTGGGAAATATAGAAGGTGCTGACAGAGGGCACGAATACCATCGTAATACCCGACGCAACGCCAGGAAGGCTGAGCGGGAAAATAACCTTAGTCAGAACCTTGAATTTATTACAGCCAAGGTCCTGAGCCGCCTCAATAACACGGGCGTCCATTTTGGAAATTACCGAGTAGATTGGCAAGACCATATACGGCATAAAATTATAGACCATACCGAGAATAACGGCGCCGGGCGTATTTATCATATGGACGCTGTCAAGCCCAAGCCAATTAAGGAAGGAGTTGATAATGCCGTTATCGCTTAAAATATTCATCCAAGAATACGTTCTTATAAGGAAATTCATCCACATAGGAACCATCAAAAGCATTATAATCGTAGACTGATATTTAAGGTTTCTCTGTGAAATTGCATAAGCAAAGGGATAGGCAACAACAAGGCTTATCGCCGTAGTCGCAAGTCCGTACAAAATAGAACGCACAAATATGCCCGCATAGTTGTCAAGCATAATTATATTGTTGAAGGTGAAGTTGCCCGAAGCATCGGTAAATGCGTAATACACAACCATAAGCAAGGGCGCAAAGATAAATATCAGCATCCACACAATATAAGGACTTGCGGATAATTTTGCATTTATAGAAAATATCTTTTTCATTGCTCCTCCTGAGGTTTGGTTGCGGAAAGCTCCGACTCAACAGTTCTGATTATCTCGATTGCGGCAGGATCGATAAGCAATCCAACGGTATCGTTTTCCTTGATTGCAGGGTCAATCGTATGAACTACCCATTTCTTGCCGTCACAGTTGATAACAGCTTCCGTAAATACTGAACGACGGTTAAGCGCCTCAACGAAGCCCACAAGAAGGGCGTCGTCAGGCTCTGTAAGCGAAATATTATCGGCATCAACCGCCACCTGAACGCTTTCGTTGTAAAGAAGACAGTTTTCTTCGCAGGCATAGGTCTTGCCCATAATATTAACAGAGTTATTGTCAAACATCGTAGCGTCGCAGACGTTCACGGATTTTCTCATAATGTGAATGTCCTCGGGGGTAATTTCAAGACCGACAATCGTTCCCTCTTCCGCCGCCTTTGTTGAGTGAATTTTCCACTTCATATCATAAGCGTCTACGATCATTTCGTAATGAACGCCCTTGAAGGTAACGGACTCTACAAAGCCCGTTAAATACTCGTCGCCAACGGGACGGATTTTTATATCCTCGGGACGAATAACAACGTCAACCTCTTCGTTAGTTGTAAAGCCCTTGTCAACGCACTCGTAAATCCTGTCAGCAAAAGCAACCTTGTAGTCCTCAAGCATAAGTCCGTCGAGAATATTACTTTCTCCGATGAACCTTGCAACGAAGGTGTTTTTAGGCTCGTTGTATATTTCCTCGGGGGTGAAGTCGGATCGTAGCCATGTCGTTCTGTGAGCCAAGGAGTTGTAGCCCCTAATTGTCTTCCTAAGACCGCTTGGCCTCCGACTTAGTCCTCAAGCATAAGTCCGTCGAGAATATTACTTTCTCCGATGAACCTTGCAACGAAGGTGTTTTTAGGCTCGTTGTATATTTCCTCGGGGGTG
>JAZSLY010000039.1:0-2839 GCA_045535585.1 Eubacteriales bacterium | reverse complement strand
TAGCTTTCAAACATAGTCTTTTTCCTTTCTTATTTTAACCTGAAAGCCGCCCACACAGATTAGCATAAAATTAAAAGTCGAGACCTGCTCGGCACTTAATTTCGTGCTAATCGGAATTTGTAAGGGCGGTTAATTTGCAAGAAATCCCCACATATGCGACGTGTGTCGCATATGCGGAGAAAACCCTCTTGGCTTACTTTCTCAAGCCAAGCTTTTCGATGATTTCACGGTAACGGTTGATATCCTTCTTCTGCAAATAAGCGAGAAGGTTTCTTCTGTGACCTACCATCTTAAGAAGTCCGCGACGGCTGTGATGATCCTTGTCATTCTTTTTCAAATGCTCGGTAAGGTTGTTGATTCTGCTGGTGAGAATAGCAATCTGTACCTCAGGAGATCCAGTGTCTTTCTCATTGGTGCGATAGCTCTCAATGATACTCTGCTTCAATTCTTTCTGCATTATGTTCACCTCCATAATTATTTCGCCGTAACTCGGCAGTGGTCAGGTGAAAACCTCGGGCAAGCCGAGATAAAAACGCCACAACTGAGCAACGGTCATACCTTTGCAGTACACCACAGTATATCACATAAATCAAGAACTGTAAAGAGCTTTTTTACAAAAATAATGGGTTTGTTCACAAAATATTTACACTTATATTAGCACTCTCGACATAAGAGTGCCAAAAACACCCTTGACAAACTTAAATTTAGTGGTAAAATATTGGTGTGTTAAGTATTTTACCACAAAAACGCATAAAAAGCAAGGAGAATATTATTTATGGAAGAAATGAAGAAGGGCGGTATATCCGTCGAAACAGAACATATATTTCCTATTATCAAGAGATGGTTATACTCTGATAAGGAGATTTTTTTAAGAGAGCTCTTGTCCAACGCAAGCGACGCCATAACCAAGATGAAGCGTCTGGTATCACTTGGCGAAGCGAAGGACGACGGCACGCCCTACCGAATTGACGTTATAGTCAACAGTGAAGAAAAGACCCTGACCATACGAGACAACGGTCTTGGTATGAGTGAGGAGGAGATTGACAGATATATCAATCAGATTGCTCTCTCGGGCGCTCTTGAATTCATTGAGAAGTACGAAAACGAGAGTGAGGGGTCTGGCATTATCGGTCACTTCGGTCTCGGCTTCTACTCTGCCTTTATGGTTGCCGACACGGTTGAGATAATTTCCAAATCCTTTACAGACGCCCCTGCAGTTCATTGGACCTGCAACGAGGCAGGCTCTTACGAGATGAGCTCCTCTGACAAGGCAGAGCGCGGCACGGATATTATCCTTCACATAACCGAGGAGGAGAAGGATTTTCTTGAAAAGGCGACCCTTGAGCGAGTGCTCAATAAATACTGTCAGTTTATGCCTATTGAAATATATCTTCAAACGGGAAATGAGGGTGAGGATAAGCCCATAAACGACACCGAGCCCCTTTGGCTGAAAAACCCCTCCGACTGTAAGAGCGAGGACTATTCGGAATTTTACAAGAAGGTGTTCGACGACTGGCAGGAGCCTCTCTTCTATATTCACATCAATGCGGACTATCCCCTTAATTTCAAGGGTATCCTCTATTTCCCCAAGCCCTCTCACGAGTATTCCAATATGGAGGGGCAGGTGAAATTATATTACAACCAGGTGTTCGTTGCCGACAACATCAAGGAGGTCATTCCCGAGTATCTTATGACGCTCCGCGGTGTGCTTGACTGTCCCGAGCTTCCCCTGAACGTTTCAAGAAGCTATCTGCAGAACAGCGGTTACGTGTCGAAGATTTCAGCCCATATCGTAAAGAAAGTTGCAGACAAGATAAACTCTATGTTCAATTTAGAACGAGAGAGCTTTGAAAAGATATGGGACGACCTCAAGCCCTTCGTGGAATACGGCTGTATGAGGGACAAGAAGTTTCTTGACAAGGTAAAGAATTCGGTAATATACAAGACGGTAGACGGAAAATATATGACCCTCGGCGAGTACACCGAGAAAAATACCAAGGAAAAGGGCAAGGTGTTCTACGCCAACGACACGACACAGCAGGCAAGGTATATTTCCCTTCTGCGTGACGAGGAAATTGACGTTCTGCACCTCGACTCCATTATCGACTCCCAGTTCATTTCACACCTTGAATCCGAGAACGCCGATATTAAGTTCGTAAGGTGTGACGCCGATATTGCCTCCAGCTTGAAGCGTGACGTGGACGAGACGGAAAACGCCGTATTGAAGGAGCTTTTTGCCGAGGCAATAGGCAAGGAGAGCACAGAGATAGTATTCTCCGCCCTGAAGAACGAGGACACGCCCGCTATGATAACCCTTGCCGAGCAGGACAGACGCTTTGCGGATATGATGAAGATTTATTCAAGGGAGGCTATGCCCGCAGGCTTTGGCACAGTTCCCGAAAAGCTTATAGTCAACACACGAAATCCTCTTACGAAGAAGATAGAGGGTATGCTCTCCGACCCTGATAACAAGAGCCGTGCGCTCTCTCTTGCAAAAGAGATTTATATGCTTGCCATAATCGCCCAGAGACAGATGTCGGGCGAGGAATTGGAAGCATTCATCAAAAACAGTATTGAGATTGCCATTCAATAATCAATAATCACAAATGGGCTGTAGCAAAATACATTGCTACAGCCTAAATTTTGTGTAAAAATAACAAATAAATTGTAGGAATCAGCGTACCCGACGGTCCATAATTTGTGTATATTGCGAATTTTGCTACAATCCCATATTTGATAAGGTGGGACAAATTTCATTTCAAGATGTCCTAACATCATTTCATTATCTAATACAAAGAAAAATTGGGCACATCATTTATGTGAAATCACTAATGGTGTG
>JAZSLY010000087.1:0-2335 GCA_045535585.1 Eubacteriales bacterium | reverse complement strand
CTACTCACACAGTAGCAAATTACAGTTTTTCGAGGTGACGAGAAAAACGTCATGTGTTGTGTTAACAACACAATTTGCGCGAAATTTTGCGCGATAGCCGATTAAAAGCTTTTTGCTTCTTTTTCTCGAAAAAGAAGAAGTGATACTTTCTAACTCTTCTTTTCTTTCTAACTTCTCCCCAATAAACCCAAATTTATCAACCTTTATTACGGTAAACCCTTGACAAATCAAGGGTTTTGCTATAGAATAATCGTATAGTGAAATTTGAAAAAGGAGAAAAGCTATGAAAGACAGAAAAGATATACCCGCGAATTACAAGTGGGACTTATCCGTGATATACGCGGATGACAAGGCATTTAACGCCGACTATGCAAAGGTTGAAAAAATGATAAAGGAATTTCCTAAGCACGAAAAGACGATGACGAAGAGTGCAGAGGGACTCTATAATTGTCTTCGCGCAATGTGCGATATTGAGTCCGTAATTGAGAAGCTTTGGAGTTATGCTTCGCTCAATTTTTCCGTTGACTCGACAAATAACGCATTCCAGGCGCTCAACGGCAGAGTTCGTGCGCTTGCGGTTCAGGCAGGAAGCGCATCATGGTTTATTGATTCAAGACTTCTTTCTCTCGATACAGAGGTAGTCAACTCTTGGTTTACGGAATACCCCGCGCTTGAGACCTTCCGCAGAATGAACGAAAAAACGATGAGAACAAAGCCCTACCTTCTTTCCGACGAATGCGAGCAGCTTATGTCCCGTCTTCAGGACGGTTTTGGCACGCACGGTGACATCAGAAGCATTTTTGCAAACAGCGACCTTCGTTTTGGCAAGATAAGAAATGAGGAGGGCAAGCTCGTTGAGCTCACCGACACAAATTACGTTCCTTTCCTTATGAGCAAGGATAGACGTGTTCGTCAGGCGGCATTCAGAAAGCTCTACGAGACCTATGCGCAGTTTGGCAACACCTTTGCGACTACGTTCAATGCTATGGTTCGCGAGAGAGGAACACTTGCAAAGGTTCGCGGCTATAAGAATTCCATTACTGCGTCAACTTTCCGCGACGAAGTAACACCCGAGATTTACAATAATCTTATCAATTCCGTACACAAGGGACTTCCTGCACTTTACGATTATTACGCACTCAAGAGAGACGTTCTCGGCGTTCAGAAGCTTCACCTTTATGACGTTTACGCGCCCCTTATCGGAGAGCTTGACAGAGTGTACACCTACGAAGAAGCAATCGACGAGGTGCTTAAGACGGTTGAAATCTACGGTGACGAGTATTACAATGCTCTCAAAGCGGGACTTACCGAAAAGGGTTGGGTAGATGTTTATCCCTCAAGAGGTAAGCGCGGTGGCGCGTTCAGCTCTGGTACACCCGATACCGAGCCCTATATCCTGCTTAACTATACCGATACTCTTGACGACGTTTCAACGCTTGCTCACGAGGCGGGACACTCAATGCACACTTGGTTCTCAACTCATTATAACGAGCCCCACAATTCAAGCTACACCATTTTCGTAGCAGAAGTGGCATCTACTGTTAACGAGCTTCTTCTGTTCCACAGAAAGCTTCGCGAATGCACCGATGATAATGAAAAGCTCTATATTCTCAATCAGCTTATGGAGACATACAAGGGCACGCTCTACCGTCAGACGATGTTTGCTGAATTTGAACGCGATATGCACGCACTCAGCGAAAAGGGAACACCCCTTACTGCCGATCTTATCAATAAGCATTACTATAAACTCGTGAAGAAGTATTTCGGACGCGACGTTGCGGTTGACAAGCAGATCGCTATGGAATGGATGAGAATTCCTCATTTCTATTCAAGCTTCTACGTTTACAAGTACGCTACCTGTATCTCTGCGGCTTCTGCAATCGTTAAGAGAATTGAAAACGAGGGTAGCGCTTACGTAAATCAGTACATTGATTTCCTTAAGTGCGGCGGTTCCAAGTCTCCTCTTGATTCTCTTTTAGTTGCGGGAATCGATATGAGAGATCCCGAGGTAGTTAACGGCGCGATCGAGGATTTCAAGAGCGCAGTTGAAGAGTTCAGAGAGATTTATAATAGAAAGTAATAAAGCAACAAAATAAAGGAAGGGGAGCTTTTGAAAAAGCTCCCCTTTGCTTTTGGGTTCAAATTTTGATTTGTCAGGAGGTTGATGACCGAGCAAAGCCTCCCTTGTGCAAAGGGAGGTGCCGTAGGCGGAAGGATTGTTTCTGCATAAGACTACAATCCCCCACCCGCTTGCGCGGACACTTCGTGCCAGTCCCTTTTGTCTGCTTCGCAGACATTTCCCCACACTGTGGGGAATCACCCTTTACACAAAGGG
>JAZSLY010000199.1:0-6996 GCA_045535585.1 Eubacteriales bacterium | reverse complement strand
CGGTCTGGACTTTTTTTACATCTCCTTTTTCGCACAATTTGTGTAAAAACTATTGCAAAAAAGAGAGATTTGTGTTATAATAAAATGACTTATAATATATATAATGTAGAAATTTTGGAAGGAATGTTAATTTAATGGATTCTTTAAAGGAGATTTGGGCGCAGGTGCTCGCAAAAATACAAACTATTCCCGGTTACACCGACGCCACCTTCAATCTTTGGTTCAGAGATCTGGAGCTGATGCACCTTACTAACACCTATGCGGTAGTGAATACCAAGACCCAGCTGAGAAAATCAATACTCGCCAACAGATATATAGACGTGTTAGAGCAGGTGCTATCCGAGGTAATAGGCTTTGAGGTGCCTATCACTTTGGACGTATACGAGGAGCACAACTACGTTAAGATAAAGGTTTTTGAAAAGGACAAGCCCATTGAAATTCCCGAGCTTCCCGAGGAGGACACAAGGGAGAGCTTCAACGTAGGCGAGGACGGGCTGACCTATATGCAATACAACCCGAAATATACCTTTGATAACTTCATTGTAGGTAACGCTAACAAGTTTGCCCACGCCGCCTGCCGTGCTATTGCGTCGGATGCAGACCACTCCTACAACCCTCTTTTCATTTACGGAAATTCGGGTCTCGGTAAAACTCATCTTCTCTACGCTATTACCAACGAAATAATTTTGCGCCGTAAAAATACCAACGTGGTCTACGTGCGTGGTGAGGACTTTGCCAACGAGCTTATCAACTCTCTCTCGAAAAAGGTGCCCATGCAGTATTTCCGTGACAGATACAGAAAAGCCGACGTGCTTCTCGTTGACGATATTCAATTCATAGCAGGTAAGCCCTCGACACAGGAGGAGTTTTTCCATACCTTCAACACTCTTTACGAGGAAAAGAAGCAGATAATTCTGGCGTCCGACCGTCCCTCAAAGGATATCCCCGGACTTGAGGAAAGACTCAAGACACGCTTTGACTGGGGTCTGTCGGTTGACATTCAGCCACCCGATTATGAACTCAGGCTTGCTATTCTTAAAAACAAGGCGAAGAAGAGCAACCTTGACCTGCCCGATAATATTCTGATGTTTTTAGCTGAAAACCTCAACAGTAATATACGACAGCTTGAGGGCGCTATCAACCGACTTCAAGCGGCAACCCTTCTCAACGACGCCAATATCAATTTTGATACTATCCGTGACAATCTTCAGGACCTTTTCTCCAACGCTATTCCAAAGGGTATTACAATAGACGATATTTTCGAGACGGTTTCAAGAAAATACGCCATTCCCGTTGAAGAGATAAAGGGCAAAAAGAGAACGAAGGAGCTGTCAAACGCAAGGCATATTACAATCTACATACTCCGTACCGTCACCGACCTTTCTCTTTCGGATATCGGCGGATATTTCAATATGCATCATACCTCCGTCCTTTCGGCTTATGCCAAAATCAGCGAGGACATCAAGGTTGACCCGACCCTTGAACACAATATTTCGGAAATGATACGCTCTATCACGGGTAGCTAATCTGTGGAAAAGTCTGTCGGAAAGACGTGGAAAAGGGTGTGGAAAAAATTTACTTTTCCACAGGGCGCAATACGGGTGAAAATTTTACCCTCACGGGACAAAATTTTTCTCCTCGGAAAACCAACATTTTATAAACAGCAAAAAATGCCTTTTTTCAGCATTTTATAACCCTTTCCCGAGTTTCCCACAGTTTGCACAGCCCCTACTACTAATACTAAATATATTTAGTATATTATATTGTCTTGACCAATTCTAAAAAGAGAAAAATTTTTAATTTATGTTTGTTGAAAATTTGCGCGGCTAGCAGCCGCTGGCATATCTCGCCTATCGTAATGCGTTTTTTACTTGAATAAAGAAAAACGGCGAGGTATGTTTTAATGCAATTTCCCAGTAAGTAAAAAAGAGAGGAAAAATTTTATGAAGCTTAAAGCAGAAAAAAAGGTTTTATTGGACGCCATACTTCCTACTATTTGCGCTATTTCAAACAAGGCGCTCATACCAGCCCTTGAATGTATCTATTTCAAGGCTGAAATGGGCAAGCTTATCGTTATCGGCTACGATCTCAGCAAGGGCGTCAGAACCGAGACGGGTATAAACGTTGAAGAGGAGGGCGCAATTCTTCTTAACGCCAATAAATTTTCATCAATTATACGCGCGCTTCCCGAAGGCATCGTTGAAATTACCTCCGACGAAAATTATAAAATAGTAATCAAGTCGGGCAAGGTAAGATTTGAAATAATCGGTATTTCTACCGAGGGCTATCCCTCCATTCCTCTTCTTGAGGGTGACAGAAGCTTCCAGATTCCAAAGGGAATTTTCAAAAAGGTCTGCCAACAGCTTCTTTTCTCGGTTTCCATCGACGAAAAGCGCCCTGTGCTGACGGGTGTCAATTTTGAAATAGACCGTGAAAAGCTGACTCTCGTTTCCTGCGACGCCTTCCGTCTTTCCATAAGACACGAAAACATCCTTTCAAACGAAATAATGAAGTTTATCGTCCCCGGCAGAACTCTTGCAGAGCTAATGAAGCTTCTTGACGACTCCGACGACCTTATCACCTGTGAATTAACAAGCAAGCATATTATTATACATTTCGACAACCTCTATTTCTTCTCCCGTCTTATCGAGGGTGAGTATATCGACTATCTCAAGCCTATTCCGAAGGATACGACCATAGAGGTAAGGGTGAAGCTTGACGACATTATTGCAAGCTGTGAGAGAGCAAGCCTCGTTATCGACGAGAGAGTGAAAAGTCCCGTTAAGATAACCGTTGCCCCCGACGGACTTCTTCTTTCCTGCAACAGCGCTAACGGCAAGGTAAACGATGAAATCCCCGCAACCGTAACGGGTGAGGCGGATTTGAGTATAGGCTTTAACAATAAATATCTTCTTGACGCCTTCAGGGCGGCGGCTCTCAGCGGTGACGACGAGATTGTGATGAGACTCCGTTCTCCTCTCGTTGGAATGAGTATTCAGCCCGTAGAGCACGATTCATATTTCTATCTTGTACTCCCCGTGAGACTTAACGATGAAGCTAATTGAGATACGTGCCCGAAATTTTAGAAACGCAGAAGATGAAAAAATAGAGTTTTCCGACGGCACGAACCTAATTTACGGAAAAAACGCCGAGGGAAAAACCAATATTATCGAGGCAATTTATTATTTTGCCAACTCTAAAAGCTTCCGCACCTCAAACGACCGTGATCTTATCACCTTCGGCAAAAACGAGGCGTCGCTGACGGCGGTGTTCGAGGACGGCGGCAGAAAATACAATTACGAAATAAGGCTTTCAAAAAGCAAGAAGCGCGAGTTTTACTATAACGGCATAAAAATCTCCAAGATGAGCGATTTCTTCGGCAATTTCAGGGCGGTGCTCTTTGTGCCCGAGCACCTGAAAATTGTGAAGAACGGACCCGGCGAGCGTCGTTCCTTTATCGACTCCTCACTCTGTCAGATAAAAAAGACCTTCGTTACCGATTTGTTCAGGTACACAAAGCTGGCAGGCGAGAAGAATGCGATTTTACGCGATTACAAGGGGCAAGACGAGGAAAACGCACTTCTTGATATATATGATATGGGTCTCATAGAAGCAAGCGCCAAAATAAGCAAAATTCGACGTGATTACGCAAAGGTGCTTTTTGAAAAGGCAGGAGTTCACCTTGAAGCAATGTCGGGTGACACTCTCAGCTATGAATATAAGACCTCAGGCGTTTCCACCGATAAGAGCCCCGAAGAATTTTACCGTGAGATCATTCCGTCCTCACGGCAAAAGGATATTTTATATCACACCCTTGCCTACGGCTCCTCCCGTGACGACGTGGAAATAAAAATAAACGGCAAGGAGCTCAGGCTCTTCGGCTCTCAGGGACAGCAACGCTCGGTGGTAGTTGCCCTCAAGCTTGCAGAGGGAGAAATTGCCGAGGAATACACAAAAAGCCCGTCGGTCTATCTTTTCGACGATATACTTTCCGAGCTTGACGAGAAACGTCGGGAATATCTTTTAGAAAAGATAAAGGATAAGCAGGTCATTATAACCTCCTGCCTCGGCGACGAGCGTGAAATATACCACGGAACGAGGATTTTCGTGGAGAAGGGTAAATACTTCAAGGAATAATATGGCGGTATTCTTACACATTGGAAGCGGAAAAAGCATTAAAACGGGGGATATCGTTGGAATATTCGATATGGATACCTCCACGGTGTCGAGGGTAACGAGGGGCTTTTTAAACGAAAGCCAGAAAAAAGAGGAGCTTTCCTCGGTGACCGCCGATATACCGAAATCATTTATAGTAGTTAATAAAAAAATAAACAGAGTCAGAAAAGAATATAAAGAAAGGGCGCCCAAGGTAATTATATCACAGCTTGCTGTGCAAACTCTTTACGAAAGGCAAAAAAGGAAAATATAGTGAACGAGAACGAAAATAAGAACATTACGGAAGAATATGGCGCAGGTCAGATTCAGGTACTTGAAGGACTTGAAGCAGTAAGAAAAAGACCCGGTATGTATATCGGCTCTACCTCACAAAGAGGTCTGCACCACCTTATCTATGAAATCGTTGACAACTCTATCGACGAGGCACTTGCAGGTCACTGTACCCACATCATCGTGACCCTTGAGCGAGACGGCTCGGTAAGTGTTGAGGATAACGGACGAGGCGTGCCCACGGGTATCAATGAAAAGACGGGGCTGTCTACCGTTGAGGTAGTATTTACCGTGCTCCACGCAGGCGGTAAATTCGGCGGAGGCGGATACCAGATTTCAGGCGGTCTCCACGGCGTTGGTGCGTCGGTTGTAAATGCCCTTTCCGAGTGGCTGGAAATCAGAAACTGCTACAACGGCGAGGAGTATACGGAGCGCTTTGAAAGGGGCTTCGTTACAAGGGAATTGAAGCTTGAGGGCAAGACTGAAAAGCACGGTCTCACCGTTCGCTTCAAGCCCGACCCCCAGATTTTCGAGACGGTAGAGTTCGACTATACCACCGTCCTCAACCGCCTTCGTGAGCAGGCGTTCCTTAACGCAGGACTTCGTATCGACCTTATAGATAACAGATGCGAGGAGAATATTATCGCAGGCTCGGACGCCAAGGACAGCGCCGACGCCATAATGAACGAAGCCAAGGGCGAAGAATATAACGAGTTCGAGGAGAACGTCCACTACAAGAAGGAGGAGTCGGTGAAGGTCAACGAGTTCTGCTTCGAGGGCGGAATTTCCTCTTTCGTTGAATTCCTCAATTCCAAAAAGCAATGCAACGTAATACATCCAAACGTAATCTATCTTTCCACCAAGAAGGGTATCGTTTCGGCAGAGGTGGCGCTCCAGTATAACGACGGCTATGCCGAGCACCTTATGACCTTTGCCAACAATATCAACACTATCGAGGGCGGAACGCACGAGACGGGCTTCAAGTCGGGTATTACCAAGGTTTTCGTAGAGTACGGACGAAAGTACGGCTATTTGAAGGACGGCGACAAGTCCTTTACGGGTGAGGACGTGCGCGAGGGTCTGACGGCTGTTGTCAGCGTCAAGCTACCCGAGGCGCAGTTCGAGGGACAGACCAAGGGTAAGCTTGGCAACTCCGAGATAAGACCTATGGTGGACTCTCTCATCACCGAAAAGTTAGGTGAATATTTCGAGGAAAACCCTGCCGTTGCAAAGGTGCTTATAGATAAGGCACTCTCTGCCTGCCGTGCAAGAGAAGCGGCAAAGAAGGCAAGAGAGCTGACCCGCCGTAAGACCGCTATGGAAAGCTCGGTGCTCCCCGGAAAGCTTGCCGACTGTCAGGACAAGAATATTGCCGTGTCGGAGGTATTTCTTGTGGAGGGAGATTCTGCAGGCGGTACTGCAAAGGACGGACGCGACTCCAAATTCCAGGCTATTTTGCCACTCCGAGGCAAAATACTCAACGTTGAAAAATCAAGACTTGATAAAATATATTCAAACACCTCTATTATTCCTATCATTCAGGCGCTTGGTACGGGTATCGGCGACGAATTCGATATAGAAAAATTGAGATACGGAAAGATAATTCTTATGGCGGATGCCGACGTCGACGGCTCTCACATCAAAACACTTCTTCTCACCTTCTTTTTCCGTCATATGAGACCCCTTATAGAGCAGGGACACGTGTTCTGCGCTATGCCTCCTCTTTTCAGAGTGCACAAGGGCAGTAACCAGAAATACGCCTTCAGCGAGGAGGAGCGTGACGTGCTTCTTCAGGAGATGGGCAACGGCGCCAAGGCGGACAGATATAAGGGTCTTGGAGAAATGAACGCCGAACAGCTCTGGGAGACGACTATGTCGCCCGAGACCAGAACTCTCAAGCGCGTATCCATAGAGGACGCCTATGCGGCGGACGAGACCTTCGCACTCCTTATGGGCGACAAGGTAGAGCCGAGACGCGAATTTATCGAGCAGAATGCCAAGTACGTTACAAATCTTGACATTTAAGTGGAAAATTCTGCAAAATCCGCTGTGGGTTTTGTGGGAAATTTTGAGTTTCCCACAGCCTGTGGAAAACTTTGAGTAAAACTTTCAAGCAAAAAATAATATACAAAATTTTGAAAATTTGAAAATATATCAATTAAAAACTCCTTAAATCAAGGGATAAAAAACTGAAAAAATAAAGTAGTTAAATTTTTGACAGAGTGGAAAAATTATACATAAGTGATTTTCCCACATAGCTTTCAACAAATAGTTTCCCACAGAGAAGCAGAAATTTCTGTGGAATAAAAGAAAGAGGAAAAAGGCAATATGGAATTAAATCTTGAGGGACAATCAGTTCAGAACGTCGAGATAAATAAAGAGGTCAGACAGTCCTATATCGAATATGCGATGTCGGTTATCGTGTCCCGTGCTCTTCCTGACGTAAGAGACGGACTAAAGCCCGTACACCGCCGTATTCTCTATTCTATGTACGAGGACAACCTGACTCACGATAAGGACTACCGCAAGTCCGCTACCACCGTCGGTAAC
>JAZSLY010000129.1:0-12609 GCA_045535585.1 Eubacteriales bacterium | reverse complement strand
TCCGACGTTATCGGTATGACCTATGGTTCACTCTTCGATGCTACACAGACAATGGTAGCTAAGATTGACGACGACACATATCAGGTACAGGTTGTTTCTTGGTACGACAACGAGAACTCCTACACCAGCCAGATGGTTCGTACAATCAAGTATTTCGCAGAGCTCAACTAATACGAAGACGTTAAGGGGTTGTAATCTTACAACCCCTTATTTTTTTAAAGAGGTAATTATGAAGAAAAAAGAATTTATAAGGGTTATCCTTTTCGCGCTTTTTTCAGCAAGTGCCGGAATTATCCAGACTGTTTCTTTTGCGATTCTCAACGAATTTTTTCATTTCAATTATTGGGTATGCTACCTGACCGCCCTTATTCTGTCGGTTTTGTGGAACTTTACCCTCAACCGTAACATAACCTTCAAGGCGGCAAACAACGTCCCAATCGCTATGGCAAAGGTGTTTCTTTTCTACCTTGTCTTTACACCCCTTTCAACCTGGTGGGGTCAGGCGCTTGCGGATATAGGCTGGAATGAATACGTAATACTTATTCTCACAATGCTCGTGAACTTCGTGACGGAATTCCTTTACGACAGATTTTTCGTTTTTGGTAAGAGTATAGATACAAGAAAATGAATAATAGGCTGTAAAAACTCGTTAGAGTTTTTACAGCCTATTTTCATTTACTAGGAAATTGCATTAAATTGGACCTCGCCGTTTTTCTTTCTTTAGGTAAAAATGTATTACGATAGGCGAGATATGCCAGCGGCTGCTAGCCGCTTTTTATTCTGCTTTTCTTTTCTTAACAACCATAACAATGATTTTCAAGACAAGCATCAAAATACCCGCTGCCATAAGGATTATACCATAGCGGAAAATCACGGGAAGGAGAAGTGTCATGGCTGTGTACCAGCTCTCTCCCGTGAAGGCGGAGAGCTCCGATTTTAGCGCCGTGCCGAAGAGTATCAAAAGCACGCTCATAATATTTACGGGAACGCCGATAAACACAAGGGCGTTGGAAATAGTATTGATGCAAAGAAGAAGTATTATAAGCGAAAGAGCACCGACGATTCCCCAAAGGATAAGGAGAGTCTCACGGGAAATTACCGCGCGCACCGCCTTGACGGCGTCGGGGTTTATTGTCACAAGCTTATCTACCGCCAGCTCATCGCCTATGGTTGCCTCTATTTCCCGTTCAAGCTCATCGTAGTTTATCTCAATTTCCTCTTCAATTCCTATATAGGAAACAGCCTCTTTGATTTCATCCTCTTTTTCCTTGATATAGTCCACTATCTTCTCGGCGGTGAGTCCCGTCGCACCCTCGTCACCGTCGATTATATAGTCTTTGTAGTCCTCTACCGTCTCGGCGATAAAGTCCTTTACCAAGGGTCCGTCGATAACCTCGGCAAGCTTGTCGGGGTCTACCTCGTCGTAGCCAAACTCAAGGCACAAATCGTAGGCTATGTCCGCTAAGGTCTTGCTTCCCGATGCTTCGGGATTTTCCAAAAGCTCGTTTATAGCATTCTCGGCATCCTCCGAGCCGATTGCGTCAAGCACGCTTTGAAGCTCCGCGTTTTCAAGGGCGGTTATGGCGTCCGTCGGGGTCGATACCTCGGAAAGCCTCTCTACCTTCAGGTCGGTGCCGTCTACAAAGAGCGTGCCCGACTCGTCTCTTGGGGTGCCGAAATCAATTTCGGAAAGGTCGATTTCATTAACAAGAGTCTCCACAAGCTCTCCGCTCAAAACCTCTTTGAAAACGGTGAGCGCCGTGGCAGCCGTCAAAGCAATAAATAATACTACCGAAAGTAAGGCGCAAAGAATTTTTGTGAACACGCCCTGCTTTCTTTTTTTGTTTTCCATACCGTTACCTCCAACAAATTTATGCAAATACGCCCAGCGCCTTCAGCGCAAAGGCGGCAATTCCAACCGACAGAGCCGACAAAAGCGTAGTGAACACAACCAGCTGACCTGCCAGAGTGGCGTCGTTATTCATTTCCTGCGCCATAGGCACGCTGGACACCGCCACGGGAGTGGCAAAGACCGCCACGAAGGTTGCAAAATGAGCACCACTCCAAATGCCTCTGAAAAAGATATATGCAAAGCCGATGCCCACAAGCGGAACGATGAGGGAGCGCACCAGAGTACCGTAGACGATTTCCTTTTTCAGCTCGGCAATAGCGGAAAATTCAAACTGTGCGCCAAGCACGAGAAGGGCAAGGGGTGTGGCTATGTTCGACAGATATCCAAGCACGGTATACACGGGTGTCACGTCCGAAAGCCTGAAGGAAACGCCGTAGCGCTCAAATATTCCTCTCATAAGGAGAGTGAAAAGTCCTGCAAGCACGCCGATTATCAGGGGATTTTTAAATATATCCGTAAGTATCTTTTTGAAATTGGGCTTGGCGTCGGAAAAGATAGAAAGGCTGATTACCGCCAGAATATTAAAGGCAGGCACTATTATCGCCGACAGAAGCGACGCCACCGCAACACCCTCTTCACCGTAAAGCGCGCTTGCCAGAGGTATGCCGATGAGGGCGTAGTTGGAGCGGAATGCGGATTGTAAAAGAGCGCCTCGGCGATAGGGGACGGTAAGCTTTATTACGATAGGAATACTCACGAGGAATATTACCGCCACCGCCGCCAGAACGTAAAGGGCGTAGGAAAGGTCGATATCCGCCATACCTTCTATTTTATAGACGTTTAAAAAGAGCATAGCAGGAAGGCAGACACGGAAAACTATTTTGTTGGCTCTCTTTGAAAAATCGGGTGGCATAAAGCCCACCTTTTTTAATATGTAACCCAGCGCCACCATTATGGCGATAGGCAGGACGGCGTTGATTGCAAATAATAAGGATTCCATTTTTTCTCCTTTACATTTCGGGCTCGAATATGGGCATAAGAGAAAGCTTGAATAAATTCAGAGTGTGTCTTCTGTCAATATTCGCCTTCTTGTCGGCGTCGGCAATTTCACCCGTCCTGATATATTTGTCAAGCTCGGCGTAGGTGAAGCCCAGATTTTCCTCGTCACTCTTTCCGCAAAGCCCGTCGATTGGAGTTTTATCCACGAGAGAGTCGGGGAGACCCAGATATCTTCCTATCTCCTTTACCTCGGTTACCGTAAGCCTTGACAGAGGACTGAAGTCCCCCACCGAGTCGCCGTACCTTGTGGAATAGCCCACGTAGTCCTCCGACAGATTGCAGGTGTTTGCAACTCGTCCGTTGAAGCATTGGGACACGGCGTAAAGGGTGGTCATTCTGATACGGGGAAGCACGTTACTGCTTGCCTGAAAGGTCACCTCAAGCTCACTCGGCAGACTTGCCATAAGGGCGTCCACCGCCGACTTGATATTCACGGTGTAGCTCCTTATACCAAGATGCTCCACGAGAAGCCTTGCACAGTCGATATCAGATTGCTCTCCGCAGGGCATCAGAACGCCGATGACCCTATCCCGTCCCAGCGCACGAACGCAGAGGGCAGCCACGATAGAGCTGTCCTTGCCTCCCGATATGCCTACTACGGCAGGGGAGTCCTTTCCGTTTTTCTCAAAAAAGTCTCTTATCCAGTTTACACAGTCGTTTGTAATTCTTTCTACCTCAAACATTTCCGTCTCCTGATTTCCGTTTTTTTCTTTCCGTTCTTTTTCTCACTATCAGCTCGTGGGTCTTCTGCCTTAAATTTTTCAAGACCAGCAAAGTCTTTTCGTCGTTGGGAAAAAGCTTTTTCAGAATTACGATGGCAATAGCCAGCGTTGCCAGCTTCTCGGGCGATATGGGCAACCACAGAAAAGAGAGGTATGCCCCCGAAATTGCAAGCATCCACGCGCTTTGAAAATAACTGCCCAGCCCGAAAAGAACGTAGGACCAGCCGTTTGTAATCATCCAGGCTATGCCGAAGGAGAGAATAAACCTTGGATTGAATAAAAATTGTAATAGTTTTTTTATTTTTTCTTTCATTCTAAAAATTCACACACGTCGAAGGCCTGGGTGTAGGCGTTGCCACTATCACTCTCAAGCCTCAACCTGAAATATCCGTCACTTTTTTTAATTGTAAATATACCGTCGGTAATGGGAGCATCCTTTGCGAAAATTGAATTTGAGCGTCTGCCTTCGGTGATGATGCTCACCTTTTTGGCAGGTGCACATTCAAAGGTAACCTTGTCGTCCTCCACCGCAAGACTTATAATCTCTCCTCCCGTGGAGGCGTAAAAACATCCGTTTTTCAGGGAGTCGAAAACCGTTGTGTAGTCAAGGGAGTCACAGTTCACTACCACGTATCCGCCAAGGCAGGTGGAGTCGTCGTGGTTGTCGTCGGCAGAAACGCAGAACACTTTTTTCCCTTGCCTCAAAAGCTCGTCAAACACCCTTTCGTCGTCAGGGTGTCCTGCCATAACGCAGGAGTTGTTGTATATTTCAATTCCCCACAGCCCCTCAACCCCGAGATAATCGGTGGCGTTTACAAGAGACCAGTTCGGGTGATTTAAGGTCACGAGAAAATTCTGACGGTTTACCTCACGGATAAGCTTGTTTATTCCACGGGTTGAAAACACCCTCTTTTTGTCGGGAGCTTTTACTATCATATCACGGTTGGCGTCGTTTATAAAATGGTCGTACTCCGAGTTATAATAGGGGGTGGTCAGGTTGTGCGCTTCGCCCGAGAGAAGATTCAGGTGGAACACCTTCATCGTCGGGTCGGTTTTCACGCTTATATGAGCCTTTGGCTTTACGGCAATTTCACAAGAGGTCATGGCAAGGAAATTTTCGTCGTTCAGGTACGAGTTGTCAATAACGTGCTCGTGGTCCGAAAAGGCGACGATGGAATATCCGTTTTTCTTGTATTTTTCCTTTATCTCCTCGGGGGTCATTTTTCCGTCCGAGAGAGTGGTGTGACAATGCAGATTTGCCTTGTAAAAGCGTCTCTCCTTGTCAATTAAGATATGCTTTCCCATTTTTTACTCCTGAAATATTTTTTCAAGTACCTTTCCTATTGCCTCCGCCATTGATACGAAGCCAAGGTCGGTAGGATGACAGCCGTCAACAGTCCCGTCGCTTCCGCAAAGTCGGGTAAGCTCGGCATTCTCCACGAAATAAACGTTTCTGTCACCGCGCTTTATCATATTGTTATAGGTTTCCTTGACTATTTCGCACCTTGCCTGCATAAAGTCTGTGCCGTATGCCACGAACTCGTCACCTACGGGGAGATACTTGGGGTTAGGCAAGATTATTATGGGCAGGTCGGGGTTTTTCTCACGGATCGTCATAATAAACTTTTCGTGGGTTTCCTTCAGGTGCTCAAGAGTGGGGGTGTTGTGGTCGTAGTCCGACACGTACACCGACATATCCAGCCCTGCAATGTATTCCGCCATGGCAATTTCCCCCTTTGCCGAGCCCGAGAAGCCGAGGTTCAGGAAATTGGCGTTAAATCTGCGTGACAGAATTGCCTCGTAGGACATAGAGGGACGGGAGGCACATCCGCCCTGAGTAATGGAGGAGCCATAGAATACCATAGGCTTTTCAATCAGGTAATCGTCTGCTCTTAAAATTTCACAGCCCTCGATAACTCCGATGTAAAGCTCGGATACCTCGTTGTAGAGAGGGAAGAATATTTCAATATCGTGCATTTCCCCGTCAAGACGGTAAATACTCTCGTAGCCGTCGGTCATATTGTGGGGCGGCACGAAGGTTTTAGAGTAGAGACCGTCAACGAACATATCAAAGCCCGACGAGCCCGTCATAGGAAAATGTGCGGCACGGTATATCATAGGCATTTTGGCGTTAATGGCAATATGAAGGCTGTTTGTCTTAAATCTTATTCTGCCTCCTGCCGTCATAGCGTGAAGCGACAGAACGGCGTCGCTGACACTTTTTGCAACCTCCTCGGGAAATCTTCTGAATTTTCCGCCCGAATATTCAACGCCGTAAAGACGGAAGGGCTCTTCTCTTGAATTTAAAAAGTAAAGACCCTCTTGCTCTATTTTCGTTTCCACCTTAAAATTCTTGTCAATATCTTCTAATTTCATTCTCTGTTCCCCCTGATATTATTATAGGTTAATTTTATCAAATTAACTTTGCTTTGTCAATATGACCCGAAGAAAATGAAGAGCATATTCACTTTTTTGTCACAAAGTAAAAAAATCACTGCATTGTAAAAAAATCATTGACAAATAATAAATTGTGTGATATTATAATAAGGCTGTCAAAAGCACCCGAGCCACTAGCTCAGTTGGCAGAGCATTTGACTTTTAATCAAAGGGTCTGGTGTTCGAATCTCCAGTGGCTCACCAAAAAATCCAAGTCGAAAGACTTGGATTTTTTTATCCAAGCCGACAGGCTTGGTATATCATCACGCGTCAGCGTGTATATCATCAAAGGCGGGCAACCGCCTTTGTATCTCATCACCCGCAGGGTGTATAAATAAGGAGTTTTGCCGCCTTTGTATCTCATCACCCCTTTAGGCGTGCATAAAAAGTCGCTTGATGATATGCAAAAAAGAAAAATGAACTATTTGTGTATTTTATTATCCATAATTTGTAAAATGTGATTTGTTTTGGTTGTCAAAATCGGTGGAATGTGATAAACTATTCAATAGACGGCAGAACGGAAGGTGTTTAAATGAAGAAAAACAAAAGGCATTGGACCTATCCGCTTTTCAGGATAGTAAGACCTCTTGTTAAATTTTTTTATATAAGAATTACCGTGGAGGGTGAGGAAAATCTCACCGACGAGCCCACGGTGATAGTTGGCAATCACGCACAGATGAACGGACCTCTTTGCGCAGAATTGTATATGCCGTGCAAGAGCGTTACCTGGTGTGCGGGGGAGATGATGCACTTGAAGAAGGTGCCCTCCTACGCCTACCGTGATTTCTGGTGCAACAAGCCCCGTGCCACCCGCTTTTTCTATAAGCTTTTATCCTACCTTATAGCGCCACTTTCGGTTATTATATTCAATAACGCAAGCACCATCGGCGTCTATCACGACGCAAGGATAATCACCACCTTCAGAAAGACGGTGACCGCCCTGAAGGACGGTAAAAGCGTGGTGATTTTCCCCGAGCACGCAATAAAGTATAACGATATCGTCTGTGAATTTCAAAGTCATTTTATCGATATCGCAAGGTTTTACCACAGGTCTACGGGGAAGGAGCTTACCTTTACTCCCTTATACGTTGCGCCGAGGCTGAAGAAGGTTTTTTTCGGAAAGCCCGTGGCGTTTGACAGCAACGCACCCTTGGACGAGGAGAGGGAAAGAATATGCAAATATCTTATGGAGGAGATAACGGCAATAGCCCGCGCTCTCCCCGTACATACCGTCGTTCCCTATGAAAATATATCGAGAAAAGAGTATACGCTTAACAAGTAAGGAAACCAAATGAGAAAACCTATCGTAGATTACAGAAAGCTTCGCCCGTCAAATATAACCTCCCCCGAATACAAGCATCTCCTTTTGTTGCTTGGGTGGGTAGGATATTTTATACTGTTCGTTTTGACGGAAAACCTCATACCTGCTGAAAATTGCTATCCCGTCCACAGCCCTCTTGACGATATAATTCCATTTTGTGAGTGGTTTGCCATTCCATACGTTGGCTGGTATCTGCTTATCGTAGTATCCCTTTTGTATTTCGCACTTTATAATATAGACAATTTCAAAAATCTTCAAAAATATATTATCATAACCCAGATTATCGCAATGACGGCGTATATTCTGTTTCCCACCCGTCAGGACCTGCGCCCCGACGTTTTCCCGAGGGACAATATCCTGACCGACCTGATGGGCGTGATATATTCAGCCGATACCAACACGGGTGTCTGTCCCTCTTTGCACGTGGCATACTCACTCGGCATCGCATCTACTTGGCTCAGAGAGAGGTCGGCATCATGGGTCACAAAAACCGCCGTGTGCATCTTCGTGGCGCTGGTGTGTATGTCGGTGGCGTTCGTCAAGCAACACTCGGTGGTGGATATATATGCGGCAATTCCCGTCTGTATCGTGGCGGAATTTATAGTGTTTGTTATGCCTAAACTGAAAAACAAAGGTACGTAAATTTACGTACCTTTGTTTTTTTGTTTATTACATAGGAAATTGCATCGCAATTGCATGTAACAAATAAAGTCTACCTATAAAAATTGTGAGCGTCAGCGAACTATATAATCAGTTGCCGAAGGCGACTTTTTTATAGGTTGCGGGAGACACACCAAACTGTCTCTTGAAGGCTTTGCTGAGGGCAAAGGGGGTGGAGTAGTTTGTTTTTTCGGCAATCTCCTCCAGAGTCATATTTCCCGACGACAGAAGCGTTTGCGCAAGAGTCAGCCTTTGCAGGTTGTAAAAATCAACGACCTTCATAGAGGTGACCTCCTTGAATACCTCCGACAGATAGTTATAGGAAAAGTTGAATGTTTCCGAGAGCTCGGTCAGGTGATGCAGGGTTGATATATTGGTGCTGATATAGTCCATTATCTGATAGCAAAGCACCTTCTTGTTACTTGCGCTTATGTCTGCACCCTCGCTTGCCTTGTTGAGAATTCTGATTATATACACCGATATCTGACAAAGTATATTGTTAAAAATATAGGTGGAATATTTTTTGTTAAGATTGTCCATCTCGGCTATGGCAAGTGGGAGGAGTGAGGAAATTCGGTTGGAGTGAAAGCACCTGCCAGCTTCCGTGATAAGCTTTTTGGAAAGCTCCGAGAGGTCTCCTTCAAGCTCCTCATCCTTAGGATAAAAGGCGCAGAAATCGTATTTCAGCGGATTTTTGTCATCGGACTTTACGGCGTGTACGTCGTAGGGGCAGGACAGATAAATGTCTCCTTTCTTTACCTTTACGGGCTTATTGTTGGTATAAACCAGCCCTTCTCCGTCCGTGACTATGGTCAGCTCGTAGAATTTGCCGTGGCAATGGTTGTCGTAAAAGGTGTTTTTGTTGCAGATTATTCTGCCTATCTGGTAAACGTGAAAGTCCTTCAACTCAAGGGCGTTTTCCCTTGGATAGTTATACGATATAAGATAGTTGTTGTTCATATTAACATTATATATCACAATTCGCATTAAGTCAACAAAAAGATATAATATGCCTTTTATAACTTGAAAAACATATTGCAAATCGTAAAAAAAGATATGTTTTTGCCGTAACGGAGATATTCCATTCGGGGTGGAAGATGATATAATGGTATTGGAATAAAGCATTGGAGGTTTAATTATGAAAACTATTGCCGTTATCGGTTGCGGAAGAATCGCACACAACGCACATTTCCCGTCTCTCTCCGAAATGGAGGACGTAAGAATCAAGTATGCCGTAGATATTATTATCGACAAGGCAGAAAAGGAGCAGGCACAATTTCCGAAAATTGAAAAGGTGATTGACGATTACAGGATTGCCCTCGCCGACCCCGAGGTTGAAGCCGTGTACGTGCTGACCCCAAACTATTCCCATTACAGCATTACAATGGACGCCCTGAAGGCAGGCAAGCACGTTTTCTGCGAAAAGCCTATAACAATAAATTATCCGCTCTCCCTGGAGATGAAAAAAGAAGCCGACCGTCAGGGTAAAATCCTGCAGATAGGCGTCTGCAACAGATATAATAAATCAATAGAGCTTCTTGAGGAGTACGTTAGAGAGGGAAGATTCGGCAATATTTATCACGTTTATTGCTCCTTCCGTTCACATAGGTCAATTCCCGGGCTGGGAGCATCCTTCACCACTAAAAAGGAGTCGGGCGGAGGCGTTCTTATTGATTGGGGTGTGCATTTTCTTGACCTTATTCTCTACGTTCTCGGCGGTGCGAAGCTTGTGAACGTTACCTGCGACACATATTGTGAAATGGCGAAAAATATGAAGGAATACAAGTATATTTCAATGTGGGCGGAGGAGACTGCCGACGTGGAGAACGGAACGAACGACGTAGACGATTTCGTAACGGGCTACGTGCGCACCGACAAAGCAAGCATTTCCTTTAACGGCGCTTGGGCACAGAATATAAATCAGCGTGAAATGTTTGTGGATTTCCTTGGTGACAAAGCGGGCGCAAGACTCACCTACGGAGGCAAATTCGAGATATACGACGGCACAACCCTTGAAACCATTACTCCCGAATACGATATTCCCAATATGTATAAGAGGGAAAGCTGTGCTTTCTTTGAATCAATAGATACGGGCGTGAAGAACAGATCCAATATCGACAACGTTCTTGAGACCGCAAAGCTTCTTGATAATTTGTATAAATCTGCCGATAAGAAGAAAGAGATAGTATTATGAAAAAAATAGGATTTGTGGATTATTATATCGACGAGTGGCACGCGAACAACTATCCCGCTTGGATAGAGGAGGCGTCGGCAAAGCTGGGGATAGATTACAAGCTCTCGTTTGCCTGGGCAAAAAAGGACGAGCCTCGTGGCGTTTTGACTACTGACGAGTGGTGCGAAAAATTCTCGGCAATTCACTCGGCAAGCGTGAAGGAGCTTTGCGAAAACAGCGACTGTATCGTCATTCTTGCGCCCTCCAATCCCGAGGAGCACCTTGACCTTGTGAAGCGGACCTTCCCCTACGCCCGTGGGAAAAGGATTTACATCGATAAAACCTTTGCCCCCGACCTTAAAACTGCCCTTGAAATTTTCCGTTTGGCAGAGGAATACGATATAGAATTCTTCTCCACCTCGGCTTTACGCTATGCCTTTGAGGAGGGCAGAGCCGTGGAGTGCGACGGCATTGTAACCGAAAGCGGAGGCGGAAACTTTGAGGAATATATAATCCACCAGATTGAAATGGTGGTAAAGGTAATGGGCTGTGACGCGGTATCGGTTTCCACCGAAGAGATGGACGACGAGGGCTGTCGGGTAAAGGTCCTTTTCGGCGACGGCAGAGGGGCGGAGATGACCTATAAGCGCGGACTTAATTTTTCCGCTGTGCTTTGCTACGGCGAAGAGCGTACGGCTTTGCCTATTGACACGGACTTTTTCAAAAAGCTTATGGAGGATATGCTTCGCTTTTTTGAGAGCGGAAGGATGAGCTTCGACCCCGAGGAGACCCTTGCCGCTGCAGGAATAAGAGAGGGAGCTATCATATCTAAGGCCCGTGGCGGAGAGAGCGTTTTGCTCTCAGATTTAAAGAGATAAAGAGAGAAGAAATATGGAATTAGGAGTAATTATAAATTGCTTTAAATTACCTCTTCACGAGAGCATCGCTCTCGCAGGTAAAATGGGCTTTGACGGCGTGCAGATATATGCTACGGGGGAAGAATTCTCCGTAAAGACTCTTGACAGCGAGAGGAAGGAATATTTTAAAAGGCTTCTCGCCGAGAATAACCTGAAGGTCAGCGCCCTTTGCGGAGATATGGGAGGCCACGGCTTTGAAAGGGCAGAGGAGTCTCACGCGCGCATAGAAAATATGAAGCGTGTAATAGATTTGACACGGGAATTCGGTGCAAAAGTGGTAACCACTCATATCGGCGTTATTCCAGAGGACAAGAGGGACGCGGAGTACGGCGTGATGCTGTCGGCTCTTACCGAATGCGGAAGATACGCGAAGAGTCAGGGGGTTACTCTGGCTATCGAGACGGGGCCTGAAACGGCGGTGACTTTATACGAATTCCTTCGGCAGACCGACGGGGGAGTGGGGGTAAACCTTGACCCTGCAAACTTCGTTATGGTTACGGGTCAGGACCCCGTGGAAGCGGTCTATCTTCTTCGTGACTATATCGTGCACACTCACGTAAAGGACGGGCGCAGGCTAAAGCCCACCTCGCCAAAAATAATCTACGACCATTTTGCCGAGGGCGGAATAGAGGCGCTTAACGTGGCGGACTATTTTATCGAAACCCCTCTCGGTCAGGGCGACGTTGATTTTGAAAGATATATAGGTGCCTTGAGGGAGATAGGTTACGAGGGCTTTCTCACCATAGAAAGAGAGACGGGCGGAAATTATATCGAAGATATAACTCTTGCACAGAAATTCATAGAAAAGCTGATGTAATAAAAAAACAGGTATTTTATTAAAAATATTAATATTTCGGTTGACAAGAATGAAAAACCGTGATAGAATGTTACCGATGCAGAGAATTGGAGACGCGTCAAAATAAACTCGGAGTTTATTTTGGCGCGTTTTTTAACTTTGTAAATAAATTGTAAACGAATTTTTGGGGGGTAAATATGAAAACTAATATCGTAGATTGGAAAACCATAACCGACTTCGTCGTGGACGCCTTCGTGGGCTACGGAATTCCCAGAGAGGACGCCGAAATATGCGCCGACGTTCTTTTGGAGTCGGACAAAAGAGGCATTGAGTCTCACGGTGTAAACCGCTTCAAGCCCGTTTATCTTGACAGAATAAGAGACGGAATACAGAATCCCGTTACAAATTTTGAAATAATCAAGGAAACACCCACCACGGCTGTGGTTGACGGTCACGACGGTATGGGTCAGGTCATTGGCTATAAGGCGATGAAAATGGCGATTGCCAAGGCGAAGGAATACGGTATGGGTATGGTGGTAGTGCGCAACTCCTGCCACTACGGAATTGCAGGCTACTATCCCAGTATGGCGTGCCGTGAGGGCTGTATCGGTATGACGGGAACTAACGCCCGTCCGTCTGTTGCACCTACCTTCGGCGTTGAGGGTATGTTCGG
>JAZSLY010000072.1:0-26531 GCA_045535585.1 Eubacteriales bacterium | reverse complement strand
CACACCTGATTGGTTTCCTTGCCTCCGTCAAGTACGCCGTAGTACGCCATACCGTGAGTGGTTGAATCGCCAATGAAAACCATACTGTCTATATAGTCTTGTCCTGCATCCTCTGTTTTGGAGAGGGTGCTTGAGGGATACATCTCCACAAGCTCATTTTGCGTGAAGAGAGGCTTGGGAGCATCTGTTGTGAAATCGGGAGCGACCTCAACGGGCGTTTCGAGTTCAACGGGTGCTTCGGGCTCAACGGGCAGGTCGGGCGCCGCCGTCTCCTCGTCGGGCACTTGAACATCAACCTGATTTTCTTCGATATTTGTGTCGTTGTCGATATTTTCCTCGGGCTTTTCACCAAACATATCTACGACGATATTTATTGCCCATATTACTACCGCAATAACGATTATTATACATAATATAGGGAAAATTCTAAGTCTGCGCTTTGCCATATAGCTCTCCTTTATATAAGATTGGGGTGTAAAAACTTACACCCCAAAAAAGTTAATCGATTATTCAGCTTCGGTTTCGTTTTCGGTCTCAGCTTCTGCTTCCTCAACAGCTTCTTCCGGAAGAAGAGCTCTGATAGAAAGGCTAACCTTCTTTGCTTCCTCGTCGATTTCAATAATCTTGGCATCAACCTCCTGACCAACGCTCAATACGTCCTCAGGCTTTGCAATCTTAACGTTTGAAATCTGAGAAATATGAATGAGGCCGTCAACACCGGGAACGATTTCTGCAAATGCGCCAAAAGGCATCATGTTAACAATCTTAACCTTTGCGGTGTCCTCAAGCTGATAAGTATCATTGAAAATCTTCCAGGGGTTAGTAGCGTCTGTCTTGTATCCAAGAGAGATGCGGTTGTTCTCCTTGTCAAATTCCTTAACGAATACTGTAAGCTCGTCGCCAATCTTTACAACCTCGGAGGGATGCTTAAGTCTGAGCCATGAAAGCTCGGTGATGTGTACCATACCGTCTACACCGCCAAGGTCAACGAAAGCACCGAAATTGGTGATCGACTTAACCTTACCGGTATAAACCTTACCCTCTTCAATCTCTGCCCAGAACTGCTCTGCAAGAGCACGTCTCATCTCACGTACAACTACGCGGATAGAGCCAACTGCGCGTCTCTTCTGTGAATCAGCCTCGATAAGCTTGAAGGAAACTGCGGTTCCGTTGAGCGCGGCAACGTCGCCACCCATGGGAACGCCTGTCTGGGAAGCGGGAATGAATACCCTGATGCCATCCCAAAGAACAACAACGCCACCCTTAACGATATCGATAACCTTGCCTTCAAGAACTTCATTTGCGGCGAATGCCTCATCAACCTTAGCCCACTTAGCAAAGCTGTCAATCTTCTTCTTGGAAACATGAACGATGCCCTCGGGGTCGTTGAACTTGCCAACAAGAACAGTTATTTCATCGCCAATGTGAAACTCTGACATAACGTCGAGTGACGGGTCGTCGGTAATCTCATCATAAGGAAGAACACCGGTATGCTTGATACCGAGATCAATGTGAATCTCAGCAGGTGAAACCGATGTAATTACGCCTGTAACCTTATCTCCTGTATTTAAAGTTTTGAATGACTTTTCAAGCATTTCCGCGAAGCTCATATCCTCGCTTATTGCTGTGTCCTTTGCCTCCACGGCTGTGTTTTCTGTGTTTGTGATTTCTGACATTTTGTTTATAACCTTCTGTATAATTCTGTCCGGCGTCGAAGCACCGGCAGTAATACCAATTTTATCTTTCCCGTCCAACATTTCAGGTGTGATTTCATTAGCACCTGTAACCCAGACGGAAGGGCACGCTTCAGAAGAAATGTGAAAAAGCTTTGCTGTGTTGGAACTTTTCTTGCCGCCTATAACGACCATAAGGTCGGATTTTGAGGCAATTTCCCTGCAATCCTCCTGACGATTTTGAGTGACCTTGCATATTGTATCAAAAAAAGTTAAATTTGTACATACTTTTTCGAGAAATTTAACACAAATTTTCCATTCGTTAATATTTTGGGTGGTTTGCGCGATAACAACCTTGCGTTTTTCGGGGCTTTTGGGGATAAAAAGCTCCATTTTCGACAATTCGTCAAAGGAATTTGCCACGATGTACTTATCGTTGTTCTCACCGTCGGCTATATAACTACATATTCCCTGAATTTCAGGATGGTTCTTGTCACCGATTACGATGAAAAAAGGATCATCCTTTAAATTTTCACTTATAACTATCTGCCATATCTTCTTGACGTAGGGGCAGGTGGTATCAACAAAGTCAAGTCCTCTCTCAGAGAGCTCGTCATAAATTTTTTTCGTTGCACCGTGAGCACGGATGAAAACGAGACTGTCGTCACTTGGAAGTGTAGAAAGCTCACTCTCTTCAATTCTTTTTACGCCGCGTGAGGTAAGATAGGCAACGTAGTCGTCATTATGTATCAAGTCGCCAAGGGTATAAATCTGTTTATGGGGCATATCAAGAGTAGACTCTATAAGGTCAGACGCCCGTTTTACGCCGAAGCAAAAGCCTGCATAGCGCGATTTTGTAATTTCCATTAATCTATGGGGTGTGATAGCTCACAAATCCTTTCAAATATTTTCTGCGACGCCTGCAGATAGTCCGAGCCGTCCTCGCCGAAATCAATGTCGGTAAAAGGAATGACGTCACCTATTCTTACCGTAACGGGCTTGAAAAGCTTTATGCGGTAATCCTTGGTATATATACCGACGGGCAACACGCCGGCGCCCGATTTTGCGCAAATAAAGCCCACGCCCTTCTTCGCCTGCTCGGGCTTCGGCTCACATCTGAGTCTCTTGCCCTGAGGGAAAAGAGAGAAACAACCGCCCGACTTGATAATCTCAACCGAGCGCTTTATAGCGGTGATGTCTCTGCCGTCCTTTGCAACGGGAAAAGCGCCGAAGGTCTTAATGACGGTTGACACCACGGGAACTTTAAACAAGCTCTCCTTTGCCATGAAATTGATAGGCATACCCGTGCACACGATTGTAAGGATAGGGTCCCAGTTGGACATATGGTTGGCGCATATTATGTAGGGCTTCTGGGGGTATTTATTCGTACGCTCATCTATAACGCGTACGCGGAGTAAAAACTTTACTATTGGGGTTATAACCTTTATTACAAACCTATAAAGCTTCAATTCATTCTACTCTCTTTCGTATTATTTCAAGCGCCTTTTCAAGAGTTTCGTCCTCTGTAAAATCGGAATTGTCAAGAAGCACGGCATCCTCTGCCTTAACGGCAGGGGCTACGCTTCGTGTGGAGTCGTTTTTGTCACGCACAACCATATCCTCGTACACCTCGTCAAAAGTGATAGAGGGATTTTTAAGGCGAAGCTCCTCATATCGACGCTGGGCACGACGCTTCGGGTCGGCGGTAAGGAATATCTTTACGTCGGCATTAGGCAGAACGACGGTTGCTATATCGCGTCCGTCCATTACCACACTACGCTCCTTTGCTATGTTTTGCTGTGTCCCAAGCAAAAATGCGCGCACCTCGGGAATCGCGGATACGGCGGATGCGTACATTGATATTTCGGGCGTTCTGATAAGACCCGACACGTCCTCACCGTTTAAAACAACCTTTTGTACGTCATTTTCATAAACGAGGTCGAGCGTAATATCGTGAAGAAGCTCAATGGTCTTTTCGACGCCGTCAAGAGAAATGCCTTGGTTTTTGGCATAGAGACCGATAGAGCGATAAAGTGCGCCCGTGTCAACGTAAATTATACCAAGCTTCCCTGCTATTCTTTTGGCAAGAGAGCTTTTTCCCGCGCCTGACGGCCCGTCAACCGCTATGTTGATATGCTTCATATATTAACCTATCCTTTCAAATTTTCTATTGCGGCATAAGCCGTAGAAAATGCAATTTGTAAATTAAATCCGCCCGTATATGCGTCCACGTCCAAAATCTCACCGATGAAATAAAGACCTTTTACAAGCTTTGATTCCATAGTTTTGGGGTTGACCTCGGAGACGGAAATTCCGCCCGACGTGATAATTGCTTCGCTGATTGGACGGGTAGAAATTATAGTGAGGGTAAAGTCCTTTAAAAGCTCAACTAATGTCTGCCGTTCCTTCCTTGTAATCTCGTTGACCTTTTTCCTCGGCGGAATACCCGAAAGCGATACTACGGTGTCGATAAGCTTTGAGGGCAAAAGGCGTGTCAATGAATTTTGAAAATCACGGTTCTTGTTTTCAGCAAAGTCGGAGAGAATTCTCTTGTCCAGCGCCTCTTTATCAAGGGCGGGCTTTAGGTCGAGATGCGCAGTATATTGTACCTCGCCGATATTTCTTAAATGAGACGATGCACTAAGCACCATAGGTCCGGAAATGCCATAATGTGTAAAGAGCATTTCACCAAAGTCCTTATAAACCGTTTTCCCCTCGCAGTCGGTAATAGTGAGGGCTGTATTTTTCAGGCTGAGTCCCATAAGAGCAGAGCAAAGCTTTTCACGGCAAACGAGTGGGACGAGAGAGGGCTTGGGAGAAACAACGGTGTGGTTGAATTTTTGGGAAAATTTATAGCCGTCGCCCGTTGAGCCCGTCAATGGATAGGACACGCCTCCCGTAGCGATAATCACACGGTCAAATTCATAATTGCCCGTGGAGGTGGAGAGCATAAAGCCATCATCGGTTTTATCAAGCGCCCTGACCTCTTGAAAAACGAATCTGACACCGTTTTCCAAGCATTTTTTATAAAGAGCATCACGGATGTCAGAGGCTTTGTCGGATGCTGGAAAAACTCTTTCTCCGCGCTCGACCTTTAATTCAACGCCGAGCCTTTCAAAAAAATCCATTGTATCGAAGTTATTGAAGGAATTGAAGGAGGAATACATAAACCTTGAATTGACGGGAATGTTTTTGAAAAACGACTCGCCGTCGCAGGCGGTGGTCACGTTGCATCTGCCCTTACCCGTTATAAGAAGCTTTTTGCCCGTGAATTTATTTTTTTCAAAGACCGTAACGTCCATTTCGGTGTTACAGTTAGCACCAGCAAAAAGACCTGCGGCACCTCCGCCGATAATTGCAATTCTAATTTTATTCATTCCAAATTCTTCTCTATCTTCAAAATAATCTAACAAGGTATATTGTACTATTATTTTCGAAAAATTGCAACTGATTTTTAAAAGTTTTATTTTTTGCGTAATAATTTGTTCTTTATTATTGAAAACCGTCGCGTTTCGTGCTATACTATTTAAAACTTTTTTGAAAGGTAATTAAAATGAACGATAAAGAGAGAGCCGTTAGAAAAAAGCAAATTCAGGCGAGAAAAAAAGCAATAAAGCAAAAGAGAATTAAAAAAGCGAGAAGGATGCTTGCAGTAACTATTATAATATATCTCTTCCTTTTCCTTGCGATACTGTTCGGCGTTTCAATGTCGCTGAAGTCCTGCGCGAAGGATGAGCCTAAAATGAACGTGTCGCTCGTAGTGGGTGAAGAAGAACTCGATTTTGACAAGAGCGATATTTATTTCAACGGCGTAATGTATCTGCCTATAACTGCCGTTGAAGCTTTGACCGATATCAACGTGGTTGGCGACAAAGACACCCTGTCGTTTATAATTGAAGCGAACTCGGAATTTGCTAAATTCTATATAGGGACAGAAAAGGTAGAGATAAACTCTAACGCTATCAAGCTATCCGCAAGCTCCCTGAATATTGACGGCACTCTGTATATCCCATTCGAGTTTTTCAAAAATCACATGAAGGGTATTGATATTGAGGTTAAGAAAAAAGCCTATATAATTAAGAAGAAAGCAGGCGATGAGCTTCACTTTGAATTAAAGTCACCTGACACCACGCTTGCTCTTGATGAAAATAATTCCATCAACGCAGAACAGTTCTACGAGGAGCTGGGATTTGAGCTTGACCTTTCCTCCTATGAGGAATATATGAACCCCACCAACAGAGACGAGTACCTTTTCCTTGTAAACACTACTACGCCCATGGGCAAGGACGACAAGCCCACCGACCTTATGGGTAGCATTTTCACCCGTCCCGACAGAGACACAAGAATGCTTCGCACCTATGCTTGTATGGCTCTTGAAGCCTTTTTAAAGGAGGCGGGGGCAAACGGATACGACGACGTAACGGTTACAAGTGCATTCCGTTCCTATGATGAGCAGAGTTATCTCTTCAATCAGGAGGTTGCCCTTCAGGGCAGCGAGGAGGAAGCGGCAAAGTACGTAACACGCCCAGGCACAAGCGAGCACCAGACGGGTCTTGCTGTGGATATGCACAATATGTCGTACGCCAATAAGGGCTTTGGAAACACGGATACGGCAAGGTGGTTAGCAAACAACGCACATAAATTCGGCTTCATTCTCAGGTACCCTGCGAATAAAATTGACGTAACGGGCATTGACTACGAGCCTTGGCATTTCAGGTACGTTGGAAGATACCACGCGACGAAGATGTATAATCTTGATATGTGTCTTGAGGAATATATGGAGTATATAGAACAATGAAAAAGCAAACCGTTCTTGGAATAGTTTTCGTACTTATAGCAGGTACTCTCTGGGGTACTATGGGAGTTTTCGTCAACTACTTTAATTCCGTCGGTATGTCTTCGGTTGATATTGCGGGAACGCGAATTATGGTTGGCATGATATTGGTTAGCATTTTTGCTCTGCTGCGCGACAGAAGCTTATTCAAAATAAAGCTTCGTGACATATGGTGCTTTATTGGCAGCGGTATCATAAGCCTTATGCTCTTCACGGTCTGCTATTTCAGGACTATCACGCTTTCGTCGATGTCGGTTGCCGCTATTCTGCTTTACACCTCTCCCGTTTTTGTGATACTTTTGTCGCTGATGATTTTCAAGGAAAGATTGACCGTCAGAAAAGCCGTTTCCTGCATAGCTTGTGTTGTTGGATGTACCTTTGTGGCAGGAATTATCGGCACAGACACCTCAATAGGTCTTACGGCGTTTGCCCTTGGAATCACCTCAGGAATAGCCTATGCGCTATATAGCATCTTTTCCCGCTTTGCACTGATACGTGGGTACGCAAGTCTTACTATTACCATTTACACCTTTCTCTTTGCGGCGCTTGGACTTTCGTTCTTTGTTGACTTTGAAAAAATAGCAACGCTTGTCACGGGCAATTCACAAAACGTGGTGATGATACTCCTTCTCGGACTTGTAACCGCATCTCTTCCCTACCTTCTATACACAATGGGTCTTGAAAGGTTGGAGTCGGGAAAAGCGGCGGTGATTGCCGCAATAGAGCCTGTCGTAGCAACGATAATTGGCTCAGTCTTTTACAAAGACAATCTGTCGCTTATTCAATTCGCAGGAATTGCTCTCGTGTTATTTTCGATAATCATACAGAATATAAAGTCAGAAAAAAACTAAAATTCGCAGTAAATAAAAAAGCGGCTAGCAGCCGCTGGCATATCTCGCCTATCGTAATGCATTTTTTACCTAAAGAAAGAAAAACGGCGAGGTATGTTTTAATGCAATTTCCCAGTAAATATAAAAATGGATTGCAAGTTATTTGCAATCCATTTTCTTATATTATAATTCTTTTACAAGTGCAACTGCCTCGGCAACAAGCTTTGTAATGCCGTCAAAGTCGCCAGCATCAATCTTATCGTTAGGTGTCATCCAGCTACCGCCGCAGCAGATAACCGACTTGCACGCAAGATAGGATGCGATATTGTCGGGAGATACACCGCCTGTGGGCATAAAGCTTACCATGCCATATGGTGCGGAAAGCGCCTTTATCATCTTAACTCCGCCTGCTGCTTCTGCAGGGAAGAATTTGAGACAGTTAAGACCGATGGAAAGAGCGGCTTCGATTTCTGTGGGTGTGCATACACCGGGAATCATCGGTACGCCCTTCTTGAAGCAATGCTCTACGACCTCACGGTTGAAGCCGGGAGCAACGATAAATTTAGCGCCCGATTCAATAGCTCTGTCTGCCTGCTCAACCGTAAGAACAGTACCTGCACCGATAAACATATCGGGGTATTCCTTGGCGATTGCCGCAATACATTTATCTGCGCCCTCGGTTCTGAAGGTAACCTCGGCACAAGGGAGACCGCCGTCGATAAGAGCCTTTGCAAGAGGAACTGCCTTATCAAGACTCTTGATAGTAACAACGGGGATTACTTTAAATTCTTTAAGCTTTGCAATAACGTCCATTTCTATAACTCCTTATAAATTATCTTACTACTCTGCCTGATCCGTCTCCGCCTGCGAGCTGCATAACCTCGGGAACGGTAACCATATTAAAGTCACCCTCAATGCTGTGCTTGAGACAGCTTGCCGCAACGGCAAACTCGATTATCTGCTGACTTGGCATATCCGACAAGGTTGCGTAAATAAGACCTGCACCGAAGCTGTCGCCACCGCCGACTCTGTCAACGATGTGCATAAGGTATGACTTGGAGAAGAAGTATTCGCCGTTCTCGTAGAGCATAGCCGCCCACTTGTTATCGTTAGCGCTGATAGAAGAACGAAGGGTGATTGCAACCTTCTTGAAGCCAAATCTGTCAGCAAGCTGCTTTGCAACGTCCTTGTAGCCTTCCTCATTTATCTTACCACCGGTAATGTCGGTGTGAGCCGCCTTGATTCCAAATACGTCGCCTGCGTCCTCTTCGTTAGCAATGCAGACGTCAACGAAGGGCATAAGCTTGCCCATAACCTCGCCCGCCTTCTCACGTGTCCAAAGCTTCTTGCGGTAGTTAAGGTCGCAGGAAACCTGAAGTCCCTGACGCTTAGCCTCTTTACAAGCCTCGAGACAGATTTCGGCAACGTCGTCACCGAGAGCGGGAGTAATTCCTGTAAAGTGGAACCAATCTGCACCCTTGAAAATCTCTTCCCAGTTGAAGTCCTCTGCCTTAGCGGTAGCGATAGCAGAGTTTGCTCTATCGTAAATTACCTTGGAAGGACGCTGGCTTGCACCCTTTTCAAGAAAATAAATACCAACTCTGTCTCCTCCTCTTGTAATCATAGAGGTGTCAACGCCGTAGCGTCTGAGTGAGTTAACTGCCGCTTGACCGATATCGTGTGTGGGGAGCTTGGTTACGAAAGCCGCATCCATACCGTAGTTAGCAAGAGACACCGCAACGTTTGCTTCACCGCCGCCAAAGGTAGCGCCAAGTGTGTCAGCCTGAAGAAATCTGTAATATCCCTCAGGAGCCAAGCGAAGCATAATTTCGCCGAAGGTAATAATTCTTTTCATTTCTATTCTCCTTTTGTTTTATGATATTATATGTTTTTTTGGCAAAATCAAACCTACAATTCTGCCACATTTCGTCAATTGTATTATATTACCAATCATTCAAAAAGTCAACAGAAACAGATAATTTTGTGAACAAAAATCAATAAAAAAAGCGTTTTAGATGAAAAAATCTAAAACGCTTACATTTTATTGATGCTTTTTAAAAAGCTTTCTCGGACAAAAAACTAAAAACATAATCAAAATACCAACCAACGCGCCCGAAAAGTCAATCCAGACGTCCCTTATTTCCGCTCCCCTGCCGTCAGAAAAAAGCTGGAGACTTTCGTCAAGAACGGCGGTGAAAAAGGACAGAAGGACAACGTGGGTATATAGGTAAAAACGTTTATTCTTAAAAAAGAAGGTGGCGACAAAATAGAGCACGCCAAGCACAGAAAACTCGAAAAAGTGAGCGGACTTACGCACGGAAGCAGATGTTACCTCAGCGTCGGGGTCAATGGTGTGAACGATGCTTTCGACGATGTGGACCACCTTGTCGCTCTGCTTGGTGGAGTCTTTGGCGTCAAGGGCGGAGTTGGAAAATATAAAGCCCAGCCACAAGGCAAGCAAAACTATGTAAACTGCAAGAGACAGTCTTCGGTATTTACCGAAAAAAAGTTTATCCATCTATTTTTCTCCCGCGGATTATCGGTGAAATACGCTTGTAAAGCAGGAAGGTAATAATTACGTTCAAAACGCCCTTACAGAAGGTAAATGGCAGATTGAAAACAAGAATTACCTTTAGCACGGAGTCAACGAAGGGTACGAGCTTTTGTGACATACCGATGATAGCCTCAACGGGTATAACAAGCTGATATGCAGGATACACAAGAAAATAGTTAGTCGCTACCGAAAAGACCGACATCACGAGCGTGCCGAGCAGAGAGGCAATAAGAGCACCCTTTTTGGTTTTGTGTCGACGGTAATAGATACCTGCAGGCACAACGAAGAGAACGCCGAGAATGAAATTGGACAATTCCCCTATTCCCATAGTTGACGATGAAAATACGTTAATAAGATTTTTCACGAAGCACACCGCAACGCCACTGAGGGGTCCCACGGAAAATGATGCAAGAAGTGCTGGAAATTCGGAAAAATCTACCTTAAGATAGCTTGGCACGAAGGGAAGCGAAAAGTTGATAAACATCAACACGCTTGACAGTGCAGAAAGGAGTGCTGTTACAACGATTTTACGAGTATAGTTAGTTTTCATTTTTCCTCCAACTCGGAGCCGAGGTTTACTATAATGTTATTATATTCTTAAGTGTAATAAATAGACGAATTACATTCTGTTTCTTACGTTGATAAGACGAACAATGATGGGTGACAGAACGATGTTCAGTCCTAATTCAAAAAGGAAATTACCCGTTGCAAAGGCAAGGAATAGGTCCATTCCGGTAATGTTCATACCCACCACGGCGGCAATAGCGTCGGCGAATTTCATAAAGAAGATTGCACAGCCTGCGAGGAAAACACCGGTATTAACGACGGGACAAACGATAGCGGCGGCAACAGTTGCAACGTATACGTTGGTTTTTTTCAAAAGCTTGTATGCAATACCTGCAGCTGCACCGCAGGCAGTTCCTTTTGCAAGCACCGTAATGATTGTACCGGGGATATTAAACGCCCAGAAAAGAGCTCCGCCACCCGTTAAAAGCACAACGACACCGAAAACAAAGCCTAAAAACGTACTTACCCCTACACCGCAAACGGCGGCACCGATAACAATGGGTATCAGACCAATTGCAGTAGAAAAAGGTCCGAAGAAAGTAGTGTAGGTAGCAAGACATTGAAGAATTATTACAATTGCGGCAAGGATAGCGCCCATTACCATATTCTTAGTTGAAAATTTTGACTTACTCATAAAAGACCTCCTTGAAGATACAAGAATAATTTGCACCATTATAGCACAAGTATTTGTTTTTGTCAAATAAATACTATTGATTTAATAGCAATTTTGTGTTAAAATAATAAAAACACGGAGGAAGGCTTTTATGAATTATTCGGATGCGCCAAAATTTTTAAAATCCTTTTTAATGCAGAAAAAGGTTATCGAAAACCGTTCTGACCTTACGGTAAACGAATATTGTCTCGACCTATGTAATTTTTTCAAATACGTCTATGGCAAAAAGCACAGCTTAAAGCCCGAAGAAATAGATCTGGACGCTATTGATTCCTCCTTTGTTACCGCTATTAAAAGCGAGGACATTTACGATTATATGCTTTACGTTGCACTTGACAAGGCAAACGGTGCGTCGTCACGTGCAAGAAAGCTTGTGGCAATCCGTGGTTTTTACGCTCATCTGAAAAAAGAAAAAATCATAAAAGAAAATCCTGCCTCCGACATCGTTTCCCCAACTGTGAAGCACGCTCTCCCAAAATATTTGACTCTGAACGAATCCAATAAGCTTCTCGAAGCGATACAAAGCGACCCTGCCTCCACGAACAAGGAGCGCGACTATGCCATAGTAGTTCTATTTTTGAATTGCGGTATGCGTCTGTCGGAGCTTGTGGGGCTGAATATAACGGATATCAATTTTTCCGAGGAGAAGCTGACGGTGACCGGTAAAGGAAACAAGCAAAGAACGATATACATAAACGATATGTGCATCAAGGCAATCCTTGACTATATGAAAATCAGAAATACATTAAAGCCTAAGGACTCCAATGCTTTGTTTATCAGCCGCAACAACAACAGAATAAGCAACAAGACGGTTCAATGGACGGTACAAAAATACCTGAAGCTCTCGGGGCTATCAGGAAAAGGCTTGTCCACCCATAAGCTGAGACACACCGCCGCAACACTTATGTATGGCACGGGGCAGGTCGATATAAGAGTGCTAAAGGACATACTTGGGCACGAACAGCTCAATACCACACAAATATACACCCACGTCAGTGATGCGCAGATGAAGCGCGCCATTGACCTCAATCCACTTTCAAATAAAGAAACAGAAAGGGACGAAAAAAAATGAATTTAACTATCAATAATTCTCATTCCCTTACGGAAAGAGTTTTTTCCGATATTGAGCAGGCTATCCTCTCGGGAGTTTATTCCGTAGGCGATCAGCTTGTGGAGTCAAAGATTTCCCTTGAGCTCGGTGTAAGCAGAACTCCGGTTAGGGAGGCGTTGAAGCAGTTAGAGCTGGAGGGGCTTGTTACTACTATTCCAAATAAGGGTACCTTCGTTGTAGGAATTTCCACAGAGGACATTCTCGACATCTACACAATCAGGGTTGCCGTTGAAGGCATCAGCGCAGAAATGGCTGCAAAGAAGATTACACAGGACGAAATCAGAGAGCTGGGAAATTTGGTTGACCTTCAGGAATTTTACGCTTCGAGATCAGACGTTTTTCAGCTTTTACAGCTTGACTCAAAGTTTCACGAAATAATATATGAAATATCGGGAAGCAGAATTCTGAAGCACACTCTCGCATCCTTCCACAATCATCTCAAGAGAGCAAGAGAGTCCTCCTTGATGTCGGCAGGAAGAACAATCAGCGCCGTAAAGGAGCACAGAGCAATTTTCGAGGCAATTTCGTCGGGTGACTCGCAGAGAGCAAAGGAGCTGACGGAATTACATATCGCCAACGCCCGAGACAACGTTTTTCAGCTTTTAAATTCAATGAACTGAAATAAGGTGCTGTAAGAAATTACAGCACCTTATTTTTACTGTTGATTTGCGCCTGTGAAGCTACACTTGACCTCGTTTACCTTTGCCTGAGGAGCTTCCTCAGTGGGATACCAGCCACGGCAGGACATTTCGTCAAATACGTCGTGAAGGATGCATTGTTCCTCGTTGAGAATATCCATCATTACGTTCTTGATGTTGGGATGCGCGCATTCATTGGCAGAGTTGTTATAACCGCCGGTAATAAACTTCTGTGTGCAGATAGCGTCGGTCATAATATTTTTGTCGGTGTAGCAGGGATTACAATTTGTGAAATTTTCAGTTGCGGGTATTGACATTTTTTCCTCCTATTGCAATAAAGTAATAAGCTTATCAAAGTGCTGCTGATGCTTGTCGGCAATGCAGTTAAGCTTGTCCTTGATTACGGGGTCGCAGGTTGTGTTTGCATACATTTTGTATTTCGCAATTACGTTTTGTTCGTCTGTGAGCTGACTTTTGATTACGTCAAGCTCTTTTGTTGTAAGTGTTGCCAAAGTAAAAACCGCCTTTCTTTTAAATAATCTGTGGTTATTATTTTCAAATTGCGTTTTTTTATGCCTCACTATTGAAAATTTTTCAAGGATAGTATATAATTATGTGGTAAGGAACGGTGTAATTTATGTTGAAAAAGAATTCTCGCATTATCGTAGATATAGAAGACGTCAGCGGTGACGGAAGCGGTATCGCCCATTTTGACGGGCAGGTAATTTTCGTGCCCTACACTGCAAGAGGAGACAGGGTTGAAATAACTATTATTAAAGTCCTGAAAAATTACTGCGTCGGTAAGATAATAAATATTATTACCCCCTCCCCATATCGCATTGTGCCCGATTGCAAAGCGTACGGAAGGTGTGGCGGCTGTGTTTTTGGTCACCTTACTTTGTCTGAGGAAGAAAGAATAAAGACAGAACAAGTAAGATCCGCTATGAAAAGAATAGGGCGTATTGACGTTGAGGTGAAGGACTGCGTGACACGTGACGCCGTACGGTACAGAAACAAAGCGCAGTTGCCGATAACAGAGGACGAAAACGGTATTGGTTGTGGTTTTTTTGCCAACCATTCACATAGGATCGTACGTGACAGTATCGACTGTGCCATTGCCCCCGAAATCTTTTCTGAGATTTCAAAATTCATAGTTGAACATATGGAGCAAAACGGTATTTCAGGCTACAACGAGGAAGAAAACAGCGGTGTAATTCGCCACTTATATTTCAGGATAAACAAGCGCGATGAGATTATGCTGACTATCGTTTCGGCAAAAAGATGCATCATTGATGCCAAGACGGAAAGCACTCTCGTCCGTGAGCTTATCTCTCGTTTTCCGCAGATCGTGTCCATCTTTGTTAATTTCAATCCGGAAAATACGAACGTCATTCTGGGGGATGATTACAGGCTGGTTTACGGCAAAGAGTTTTTCGAGGACGAGCTTCTTGAAACGAGGCTTATTATGACGCCGTCCTCTTTCTTTCAGGTCAACAGAGCAGGCGCTGAATTGCTTTATTCAACCGCTTTTTCTCTGCTTGAGAGAAAGCACTACGAAAACGTGTATGACCTTTACTGCGGTATAGGCTCGATAGGATTGACACTCTTTAACCAAATAAAGAGTAATCCCTCCCCCCTCTCCGCCAACAGACTTTTCGGCATTGAGATAGTTGAGGACGCCATTATCTCTGCCAAGGAAAACGCAAGGCAGAACGGTATAGAAAATACCACCTTCGTTGCGTCGGACTCCACGGATATTACGGGCATGGACCTTTTTGACAAGTTCTCGCCAAGTCTCGTTATCCTCGACCCTCCGCGAAAGGGCACGACGGAAAAGCTGTTAAGCTTTCTTGCCGAAAAAGGCGTTCAGGATATTCTCTATATCTCCTGCGACCCCGCAACTCTTGCAAGGGATATGGGATATCTTTATAGCTTGGGGTATACCTCCTCAGCCGTGTCCCCGATAAATCTATTTCCACGCACAAAGCATTGTGAGTGCTGTGTATTGTTACACAGGAAGGAAAAACAATGAACAAAACCAAATTAAGCGGACCTGCAATATTTATGTACAGCGCGATTATTCTGACCTTTTTACTGTCCGCAGTTTGCTTTCTCATATACTATTCAGGCGCAAACGATACCGACCTCATTTTATGGGTGGGAATCGTGGCATTTATGATACTTTACCATTTTGGGTTGAGAATATTTATGGGGGACGTAACGAAAAGGATAAAAATCAACTATATGCATCCGTGGTTTAAGCGCCGAACGTTTGAAAAGAAGCTTTACAGAATTTTGAGAGTGAGAAGCTGGAAGGACCGCGTGCTTACCTTTGAACCCGAGAAATACGACTTTGAAAAGAGGACTCTGGACGAGCTTGCGACGACCATGGCTAAATCAGAGCTTGACCATTGGATAAACGAAGTAATTTCCTTGACGAGTATGCTCTTTATATTCCTTTGGGGGTGTCCGTCGGCGTTTATAATTACGGCGATACTTGCAATGCTTTTCGACGGACAGTTCATTATCGTGCAGAGATATAACCGTCCTATCGTGCTGAGGCTGAAAAGCGCAAGAGACCGCTTGAAAAGCCGCTCCACCGTTGAAGGCAAATGATTTGTTCTTAATTTATCTTTTTGATGCTTTCCTATTGAAAATTATCAAAAGATGTAGTATAATAACTAAATAAGAATTAATATTAGAGGAAATATATGTCACGAGTTAAAGCTTTTATTATAACCTTCCTCATTTCAATGCTTCCAATCGTTGAATTGAGAGGAGCAATTCCTTTTGCGGCTACTATCGACACAATACCGAGAATTTCCTTTCTTGAGGCGTTCCCTATTGCAGTTATCGGCAATATGCTTCCCGTGCCTTTTATCATTCTGACCTTTAATTTTTTCTTCAGGCTTTTCAGGAAGGTTCGGGTCATCGGTCCGATATTTACGAAGGTGCACGACAAGGCGACGAAGCACGCCGACAAAATACAGAAATACGCGTACTTAGGGCTTTTTATTTTCGTGGCTGTTCCCTGCCCCGGTACTGGCGCCTGGACGGGTGCGGTAATTGCATCTGTTCTTGAAATGAAGCTTTCCCGCGCTTTTCCCGTTATTTTCCTTGGTGTGCTGACAAGCGGATTGATTATGGGCTTTTTGTCCTACGGACTTTTGGATATAATTAAATCAGTATTTTAAAATATAGGAGTATAAAATGGCAAAGTACCTTTTTACATCAGAATCGGTTACAGAGGGACATCCCGATAAAATATGTGACCAAATTTCCGACGCTATTCTTGATAACATTCTTTCTCAAGACAAGATGGCAAGAGTTGCGTGCGAGACTGCGGCAACCACGGGTCTTGTGGTAGTAATGGGTGAAATTACGACTACGGCATCGGTTGACGTTCAGTCTATCGTTCGCGAAACAATAAGAGAGATTGGCTATGACAGAGCAAAGTACGGCTTTGACTGCGACACCTGTGCAGTTATAAATTCCATTCACGAGCAATCACCCGATATTGCAATGGGTGTTGACGTTGACGGTGCGGGCGACCAGGGAATTATGTTCGGCTATGCCTGCGACGAAACGCCCGAGCTGATGCCTCTCCCCATTTCACTTGCACACAAGCTGGCAAGAAAGCTGACCGACGTGAGAAAGGACGGCACTCTCCCCTATCTCCGTCCAGACGGAAAGACTCAGGTAACCGTGGAATACGACGACGGCGTGCCCGTGCGTGTGGATACGGTAGTTCTTTCTTCCCAGCACTCCCCCGAGGTTGATATAGAGGTACTGAGGCGTGACGTAATTGAAAAGGTTATTAAGCCTACTATTCCCACAGCGCTTCTTGACGAAAACACAAAATATTTCATCAATCCCACGGGTCGATTTGTAATCGGCGGTCCTTGCGGTGACACGGGACTTACGGGAAGAAAGATAATAGTTGATACATACGGCGGATATTCCCGTCACGGCGGCGGTGCTTTTTCGGGAAAGGATCCTACGAAGGTAGACCGTTCAGCCGCATATGCCGCAAGATATATTGCGAAGAACGTTGTTGCGGCAAAGCTTGCTAAAAGATGCGAAATTCAGCTTGCATATGCTATCGGTGTTTCCGAGCCCGTTTCCGTTTTCGTTGACACCTTCGGCACGGGCGTTATATCCGACAACGAGATAAGCGCGCTTATCACAAAATCAATCAAGCTTAACCCTTCGGCTATTATCGAGCGTTTCGACCTGAGAAGTCCTATTTACAAGCAGGTTGCGTCCTACGGTCATATGGGCAGAGAGGACTTGAACGTAAAGTGGGAAATGACCGACCTTGCAGACACGCTCGCCTCACAAAAATAATTAAACCAAAGCGAGAGAATGTCACGGCATTTTCTCGCTTGTTATGATTGGCGGTAAATATGAATAACGATACGTCACTTGAAACTCTCGTCGTAGAGGTTTCGGATATAATATACGAAAATTCCGCTAACGGCTATACTGTTTTTGAGTTTGAAACCTCAACCTCCCTTGAAACCGCCACGGGCGTTATCCCGGGGCTCTACGTTGGCGAGACCCTGAAGATTTCGGGACAATGGACTAACCACCCCACCTACGGCGAGCAATTCAAGGTAGTAAGCTTTGAAAAGCAAGCGCCCTCCGACTCGGCAAGTATGCTGAAATATCTTGCGTCGGGCGCAATAAAGGGCATCGGTCCAAAAACGGCTGAAAGAATAATAGATGCCTTCGGAGACGACACCTTTAAGGTGTTGGAGTCCTCCCCTGAAATGCTAAGCACAGTCAAGGGAATTTCAAAGGCGCGTGCGCAGGAGATTACGGTAGAGTTCAACTCCCAATTCGGTATGAGAAGCGTTATGATATTCTTTTCCGAATATTTTGGTCCTGCACTTTCGTCAAAGATATACAAGCGTTGGGGCAGCGCGTCAATAGATATTGTAAAAGCAAACCCTTACGTTCTTTGTAATTCCATAAGCGGAATAGGCTTTGAAAAGGCAGATAACGTTGCGTCAAGCTTCGGCTACCCCAAGGACTCCTCGGAGAGAATTGAAGCAGGCATTTTCTACGTTTTAAAGCAGGATTCAGCCACCAACGGAAATCTTTATTTGCCCGAAAGGAAGCTATCGGAGCTTACCGCGAACATTTTAGAGGTTGATGAGGGAAGAGTATTAGAATGCATTGAGAGTCTGTGCGACAGAAAGATGCTGATAGCATACGACTTTGAAAAATCGACTATTGCCCAAAACGCCCGTGACAAAGCAATTTATCTATCAAACAATTTTCATACCGAGACAAATTCATCAAGTCTTTTGTGGAATCTGTCACGCTTTGCCACTCAGGACAATTTTTTGGATTACGACAAGATTATCAATGAGACGGAAGAAAGCGAGGGCATAAAGTATGCGCCTTTGCAAAGAAATGCCATTATCTCTGCGCTGAAAAATTCCGTATATATTCTGACGGGCGGTCCAGGCACGGGAAAAACCACAATTATCAGGGCGATTATTAAGATATATACTACCCTCGGATTAAAATATTTATTAGCCGCACCGACGGGCAGAGCGGCAAAAAGGATGTCGGAGTCAACTCACATTGAGGCAAGGACAATTCATCGTCTTTTAGAATATGAATTCTCTAACGATGACGAGGACCCTGCATTCACGAGGGACGAATCTAACCCACTTGAAGCCGACGTTGTAATCATCGACGAGGCTTCGATGATAGATTCCAATCTGTTCTACTCCCTTTTGCGTGCAATAAGACCTACAACAAGGCTTTTGCTAATCGGCGACGCAAACCAGCTACCCAGTGTTGGCGCAGGAAACGTGCTGAAGGATATTATTTCATCGGGTGTATTTGAGGTAGGTACATTAAACGAAATCTTCCGTCAAGAAAACGGAAGCGCTATTGTTCTTAACGCACACAAAGTAAATAACGGTGAGCCCATAGACCTGAACAATAAAAGCCGTGACTTTTTCTTTATGCCGAGAGATTCTGCCTCAAGCGTTTCAAGCACCATTGCACAGCTTTATTCAACAAGGCTGCCTGCAAAATACGGCGAAGGTATTTTGGAGGATATTCAGGTACTGTGTCCCACCAAAAAAAGCGAATGCGGAACTATTGCGCTGAATAAGCTTTTACAGAGCATCAAAAACCCACCTTCCCGTGACAAGAACGAAATCTCCGTCAGAGATTTTATTCTCCGTGAGGGCGATAAGGTAATGCAGATAAAGAACAATTACGATATCCCCTGGACGAGACAAGGTGTTTTTGAGATGCATGAGGAAGGGCTTGGAATATTCAACGGTGACATCGGAACGGTAGAAAAAATAGACCTTGTGTCCGAGACCGTGGTTATCAATTTTGACTCGAGAATAGTAGAATATGATTTTCTCTCCCTTGACGAGATTGAGCACGCCTACGCCGTAACTATTCACAAAAGCCAGGGAAGCGAATATCCCGTCGTAATTATCCCTCTGGCGTCTCTGTCACAGATGCTGATGACAAGAAATCTTTTATATACTGCCATTACCCGTGCGCAGAAAATGATAATTTTGGTGGGCTCGGCGTACGTTATCGAGAGAATGATAGATAACAATACCGACTCTAAAAGATACACGGGACTCGGCCACTTTTTGAAAAAGAAAAATGAGTTTATCTGATATTATCGACTTTATCGCAAAGGGGCTTTGCCCACCCTCCTGCGCTTGCTGTAAAACTCCTCTCCCCTTTTATACGGAGGACTCATTCTGCAACGAGTGCTACGAGGAGCTTTACTATAGACTACTGGACACGTCCTGCGATATGCGCTCGCCATATATTGACAACCTGTATTTTTTATACGAATATAAATCTTGGTACGTCAAGAAGATGATTATATACACCAAAGAGGTTTGCGGTAAAGAGTATTTAAAATTCATTGGTAAAACGGGCTATAACAGCTTCAAAAAGCACAATTTACTACACTCAGTTGATATAATCAGCTTTACACCGCGAAGGCAGATGCAAAAGTATAAATTTGACTTTGACCAAGCAGAAGAATTGGCTTCGGCAATTGCAAAGGCTACGGGTATTCCCTGCCGTCAGTTAGTGTTTAGGCAAGGGCACGCACGACCGCAGAAGAAGCTGAATAAGAAGGAACGCGCACAAAACGTTATTGGCAAATTTATGTGTGAAGACGAGCTGGACTTAACGGGAAAGACGATAATTCTTGTGGACGACGTCGTGACGACAGGTGCCACTATGGAAGAATGCGCAAAACTTTTGAAAGCGCACGGCGCCAAGACCGTAATCGGCTGGTGCCTTGCCAAATAAAAATATACTATACTATTTAATAAGAAGGCGGATTTATGAATCAGGAAAATTTAAGAAACATTGCGATTATTGCACACGTTGACCACGGAAAGACAACACTTGTAGACGCTATGCTCAAGCAAACGGGTACCTTCAGGGATAACGAGCAGGTGGCAGAGCGAGTTATGGACTCTAACGACATTGAAAAGGAGCGCGGTATAACTATTCTTGCAAAGAACACCTCACTCTATTACAACGGTATGAAGATAAATATCGTTGACACCCCCGGTCACGCAGACTTTGGAGGTGAGGTTGAAAGAAGTCTTTCTATGGTAGACGGCGTTGTGCTGCTGGTCGATGCATTTGAAGGATGTATGCCTCAAACAAGAACAGTATTAAAGAAATCACTTGATTTAGGGCTCTCCCCTATTATCGTTATTAACAAGGCCGACAGACCCAATGCACGTGCTAAAGAGGTTCTTGACGAAATCTACGACCTTCTCATCGACCTTGACGCTACCGAAGAACAGCTTGATATGCCGGTAATCTACGCTTCGGGCAGAGACGGCTGGGCATCCCTTGAAAACGGAGTCAAGGGAGAAAACCTGAAGGTTTTGTTCGATGCTATCGTCGATAACATTCCTTATCCCAAGGGAAATCCCGACGAGCCCTTCCAGATGGTCGTGTCCAACATTGACTTTAACGAATACACGGGAAGAATTGCCGTAGGAAGAATTACACGCGGTGACATATTTGAGAAGAAATTCGTTTCGGTTGTAAGACGTGACGGCACCGTGCAGAAAATGAAGATTGCAAGCATATACACCTTTGACGGACTTGGAAGAAACGCTATTTCCTCTGCCTCTGCAGGTGAGATTGTCTGCATTTCGGGTATTCCCGACATTAACATCGGTGATACCATTTGTGATAGCGAGCATCCCGAGGGATTGCCCTTCGTAGAGATTGACAAGCCTGTTCTTTCGGTTAACATTTCTGTTAACACGAGTCCCTTTGCAGGAACGGAGGGTACCTTCGTTACAACAAGACACCTGAGAGAGCGCCTTTACCGTGAGCTTGAATCTAATATAAGCCTTACCGTTGAGGATACCGACTCGGCAGACACCTTTAAGGTTTCGGGCAGAGGCGAGCTTCACCTTTCCGTCCTTATCGAAAATATGAGGCGTCAGGGGTATGAGTTCGAGGTTTCTACCCCCTCGGTTATTACAAAGGAAATTGACGGCGTGCTCTGCGAGCCCTACGAAACCCTTTATATTGACGTGCCCGACGAATACTGTGGAACGGTTATCGATGACGTAGCGCAAAGAAAGGGCGAAATGACGCAGATGGCGCCCTCCACCGCAGGATACACACGTCTTGAATTCACTATTACCTCAAGAGGTCTTATCGGTTGCAGAAATGCGCTTATGACGCTTACCAAGGGTAACGCCATCGTTAACTCCTCCTTTGCGGGTTATTGCCCTGTTAAGGGTAAAATGTCAAGAAGGACGAGAGGCTCTCTTATTGCATGGGAAAACGGCGCTGCTACCTCCTACGGCTTGTTCAATGCTCAGGACAGAGGCGCTATGTTCATCGGTACTAATACAAACGTTTACGAGGGAATGGTTGTTGGAGAATGTAACGAGGTTGGTGACCTTGTTGTCAACGTGTGCAAGAAAAAGCACCTGACCGCTATCCGTTCGTCAGGCGCAGACGAAGCGCTTCGTCTCGTTCCCCCTCGTATTATGAGCCTTGAAAAATGTATTGAATTCATTGCAGACGACGAATTGCTTGAAGTAACGCCCGAATCTCTCAGACTCAGGAAAAAGATTCTCAATACTGAACAGAGAGCAAAGGCAAAAGCAAAAGAAAATGCGTAGTCCATTCGTCAGCGCAATAATTGCTTGCGCAGGAAGCAGTACGCGAATGGGCGGTGGAGTATCGAAGCAGTTAATGATGATTTCGGGCAAATCCGTTTTGGAATACTCCATCGAGGCTTTTTCACGCTCGGACAACGTTCGGGAAATAATTTTAAGTGCAAAAAGCGATGAAATTCCTTTCCTTGAGAGCTATAAGTGTAAGTATCCAAAAATCAAGGCAGTTGTTGCAGGGGGGGCTACGAGGCAGGAATCGGTTAAGAATGCCACCGATTTAGTTAGCGAGGAATGTACTATTCTCGCCATTCACGACGGAGCAAGACCTCTTATTACCACAGAGGACATCGACGGCATAATTGAAATGGCTGAAAAGGTAGGGGCAGTTTGTCCCGTAACAAAGGTAGTTGACACGGTAAAGAGTGCCGTTGACGGAAAAATCACCTCAACTATTGACCGTAGCACAACTTTTCTTGCTTCTACCCCGCAGGCGTTTAAAAAGGACGTTTATATAAAGGCTCTTGATGCATCAATTGAATTGAATAGCTTCACCGACGACTGTTCAATGGTAGAAAAAATCGGGCAAACGGTCTACACTTACTCTCTTACAAAGGATAACAGAAAGCTGACTGTGCCCGAGGATTTTGAGGAAATTAAAATGAAACTGACTGGTAACAATTTCAGAGTGGGTCACGGATACGACGTTCACAAGCTTGTAGAAAACCGCGCGCTTATTCTGGGTGGTGTGAATATTCCTTATGAAAAGGGCTTACTTGGACACTCGGATGCAGACGTGTTGGTGCACGCAATAATGGATGCTATGCTTGGTGCCGCAGGGCTGAAGGATATTGGCTACCATTTCCCCGACTCTGCCGAAGAATACAAGGGTATTTCAAGCATTGAGCTATTGAAGGCGGTAAAGGTGAAGCTTCAGGAAAAGGGCTTTGTGCTCTCAAACGTTGACGCCACGGTTATTGCTCAACGCCCGAAGCTTGCACCATACATCGACGAAATGACGAAAAGGGTTGCGGATGCACTCGGAGTTGACCCTTCGGATGTTAACATTAAGGCTACCACCGAAGAGCACCTTGGCTTTACAGGTGAAGGGCTTGGTATATCAGCGCACGCCGTTTGCTTAATAAGATAAATTCTTTTCCTGTCTCCTTAAGAGTCAGGGGATGTAAAAAACTTATTAGAGTTTTTTACAGCCCCTTAATTTATTCTGTTATATTATCAGTAGTGTCAGCAGTTGCCGGCTCTTCCGCTGCTTTCTTTTTTTGTGTACGTTCAAGAACGAAGTCGCGCACGAGGGTATAAAAAACAGAAAACAGAGGGATAAAGAATATCATACCTACAACGCCGAAAAGGTTACCGCCGATGAGAACGGCAACGATGGTATAAAAGGGTGACAGACCAACCGAGTTGCCTACAACGTGGGGATATACGAAATGCTGTTCAACGAACTGCGCTACAAGGTAAACGACTACGCATACGATTGCTTTTTCAGGGTTCACGATAACCGTCAGTAAAAATGCAATTATGCAGGCTATAAACGAGCCGATATATGGTATGAACGCAAGGACCGCCGCAAGTAAGGCAACGAATACTGCGTTGGGAATACCGAAGATTGAGAAAAGGATAACGATTATAACAGCCAAAATCAAGGCTTCAAGACATTGTCCGGACAAAAATCGGGAGAAGGTGTCTCTGATAAGATAGCATACACGGTATAAATACTCTGCCTTGGTTTCGGGCATTATAGTATAAATAAGCTTTTTAAACTGTCGCGAAAGATTGTTCTTATCAAGCAGTAAATAGATTGCTATAATAAACGAAAAAATCGCGTTGGAGAATACGCGGAAAACGACCATGGTGGCGTCAAAGGCGGTGGTAACTATGGTTAGTGCGCCTTGAGTCAATCGCTTGAAAATATCCTGAAAATCAAATTCGGCAAGCCACTTGGTAATGAAGGTGGTGTCTATTTCCCTTTCTTCAAGCCAGATAAGCAATGCGGGAATTCTCTTTTCAAGCATAAGAACGATGCTCGTTACCGACTCAGTAATTCTGGGTATTGCCATTGTAAAGGTAAATACGAGAACAATAAAAATTGAGAGTATTGAAAGCAACAGAGCAATAAGGTTTTTTGACTTGGTGGGAATTTTAATTTTGGTCTTTTGCGAGATTTTGCCAAGAAGCTTTTCAAATCCACGCATAGGGGCATTAAGAGCAAAAGCCAGCGCCAAGCCCACCAGCACGGGCAAAAGGAGAGTCAGAAGCTTGCGGCTGATGCTTAAAACCATTTCAAAATTGGTAAGTGCAGCAAACAAAACGACTGCAAATATTACGAAGAGAAGATCCCTTTTGGTTTTAGCTCTCATATTACGCCTCCTAATTAATTTGTAATTTATTATAACACATTTTTTTGAATTTGTAAACAAATGCCATAAATTTTACAATTAGTTTATAATAGTAAAACCGATTGACAAAAAATTTGTACTGTGATAAAATTATAATATAAATTTTTGTGAGGTAAAAATGAAAAAAGCTACTATATTTTTAACGCTTATTATATCCGTCCTTTTACTTGTTTCCTGCAACGACAAGCCCGTGACAAAGGAAGAGAACAAAGACGAACCGACGGCGGTTGTTGACGAAGTGAAGGAAAACGAAGCCGTTGAAACCGATGAAGTTCCCGACGAGACTCCCGAAGTAAAGCCCGTAACGGTTGAGGAGATAATCGAATACGCCAACGCTCTTAACGTTGACACCTCGATGACCGCCTTTTCACTTTCGGAAATTCTAATGGAAGCGCAAATCCCCGAAAGTGAGGACGCAGGCGACGAATATCAGAACGAGACGGCATATCTCGGGGACTCGGTTACTCTTGGGCTTGGATTTTTCAAAAATCATCCGTCCGATATGGTAATAGCAAAGGGCTCTATAAACCCTATGGATGCGGTGGACAAAAAGCTGATAGAGCTTGATGACGGAACGCTTGTTAATTTTCCCGAGGCACTTAAATTAACGGGTGCAAAAAGAGCGGTGCTGACCTTCGGGTCAAACGCAATAAGCGTTATGTCGGAGGAGACCTTCCTCAAATATTATATAAAGCTAATTGAAGCAATAGAGGAAAAATGCCCTGAATGTGAAATTATCATTCAAAGCATTACTCCCCTTGCCAGCACTTGTAAATTGAAGAAGCTGACGAACGAGCTCGTTAACCGTTCCAATCTTCTTTTGCTTGTGCTTGCATATTCAAAGGACTTGAAATTCCTTGACTCCACGGCGCATATGAAGGACGATGCAGGATATTTGAAGCTTGAATATTGCTCGTCGGACGACGGAATTCATATCAACGAAGAGGGCTACAAAATCTGGATAAATATGTTAAGAACGCACAAGCTTGTATAAAAGCGCATCCGTCGGATATAATACAAATGCGACTAAATCGCATAAAATATCCGAAAGGATGAAGAAATAATGATTGATAGATTAGCTTTAATAATATTAATTATCGGCGGTATTAACTGGGGCTCTGTCGGACTCTTTAACTTTGACCTCGTTTCCTTTATTTTCGGTGGTTCAGACCAGATTTTAACCAAGATAATTTTTGTTATCGTCGGTCTTTCTGCGCTTTGGTGTATTTCTTTGCTCTTCAGGGAAAGAGAACACCTGGTTGCAGGCGAACAACACTAAATTAAATATTGTAAAATAGTGCAAGAAAAATTTTCTTGCACTATTTTATACAAAAGAGTTGATTTTTTCAGAGATATATTGTATAATATGTACAGAAGGTATCAATGATACCTAATCCAACTAAAAGGAGTAAATACTATGAAACACAACTACGTACTTAAAAAATTTACCCTCAACGAAAAAGAACAGCAAATGATTGAAAAAAGGTTGGAAAGGCTCGGTAAGTTCTTTGCCGATGACACGGAGGCTACAATCAAGTTAGCTTCAGTTGGAAATAAAGAAAAGATTGAAATTACCATTTTTGAAAACGGTGTTTTTTATAGGTCGGAGGAAATTGACGACAAGGTGCAGAATGCTCTCGACAGAGCAGTTGATATTATAGAAAGGCAGATAAGAAAAAACAAAACCAAGCTTCAAAAGAGACTGAGGCAGGACGCCTTCGTTCCCGAAAACTTTGATTCCTTTGACGAAGAAGAGGACGAAATCAACATAACACGTGTTAAAACCTTCCCCTACAAGCCAATGTCGGCAGAAGAAGCAATTTTGCAGATGAATTTGCTGGACCATCATTTCTTCGTATTCATTGATAACGAAACGAACAAGGTATGCGTGGCTTACAAGAGACACGAAAATGAGTACGGATTGATTGTTCCCGAAGAATAATACAATGGGCTGTAAAACAAACGTTTTACAGCCCATTTAAATGGCTCTTTGTCAATAGTTGGGGTAAAAAAGGTTAAAAAGAATTGAATAGTGCGGTCGAGGAAACTCGATCGCATTATTGTATA
>JAZSLY010000158.1:0-2993 GCA_045535585.1 Eubacteriales bacterium | reverse complement strand
TATACCTACTTTGCATCTGTGGCAAAGAAGGCAGGCTTTGAGCAGATAGCTGCACTCTTCCTTCAGACTGCAGAGAACGAGAAGGAGCACGCGAAGCTCTGGTTCAAGGCTCTCGGTGGCATTGGAGATACAGCGGAGAACCTTCTCCACGCAGCAGAGGGCGAGAATGCGGAGTGGACGGATATGTATGACCGTATGGCTCGCGAGGCTGACGAGGAGGGCTTCCACGAGCTTGCAGAGCAGTTCAGAGGCGTTGCCCTCATTGAGAAATCCCACGAGGAAAGATACAGAGCACTCCTCTCCAATGTTGAGATGCAAAAGGTATTCGAAAAGGCAGAGGAAACCATGTGGGAGTGCCGCAACTGCGGACACCTTGTAATCGGCAAAAAAGCTCCCGACGTTTGCCCCGTTTGCAAGCATCCGAGAAGCTACTTTGAGAAGAGAAAAGAAAACTATTAAACAAAAAACTGTAAAACTCAAATTGAGTTTTACAGTTTTTTTATTTACTAGGAAATTGCATTAAAACATACCTCGCCGTTTTTCTTTCTTTAGGTAAAAAATGCATTACGATAGGCGAGATATGCCAGCGGCTGCTAGCCGCTTTTTTCTTTAGATTAGCGCCTTTATGAAAATATCCCGTTCAACCTCTTCGTTGATTTCAAAGGGGGAGGTTGACGCATTCTTTGCTTTGCAGGTGAAGCGTGCCCATTCTTCCAGTTCGTTCTTTTCAAAAGAGACGGAAGAGGGAAGGAGAGCCATCAAGGCTTCCTTGAAATCCTTTACGCTGTTTAGCTTCAGGGCGCCCAGAATTATGTCCACCTTTTCACGACGGGGCTTACTTGCCCTTTCAAGATATTCCCCGAGAAGCATTCCGTTTGCCATTCCGTGAGGTATATCCTTGAAATAGGTCAGCGGATAACCCATTGAATGTACTATTGTTGTGCCCGTCTGGGCAATCAGCATACCGCCAAGGGTCGACGCCCACAAAAGCTCCTCCCGTGCTTTTTCGTCAAGCTCTCCGCTTGAAAGACGGGGAAGATTGTTTCCGATAAGACGCATACCCTCCACGGCAATATAATCCGTTATCTCGGACGCCTTTGTGTTGGTGTACCCCTCGATAAGATGGCTCAACGCATCAACCGCCGTGTTCCTCGTGATTTGCAAGGGAAGATTTTTGGTGTATCCTGCATCTAAAAACGCAACCTTATAAAAGGTGTCCTTGGTTGAAAAGCTTCGCTTGTTTCTTTCACTATTAACGGTGAGCACGGAATACTGCGTTACCTCCGAGCCCGTGCCTGCGGTTGTTGGAATTGCTGCCATTGGCAAAGGCTTACTTGGATAATCGCAAAGAAATATATCCATAGGGGAAAGGGTTGGATTTTGGGAGTATACGGCAATCGCCTTCGTGGCGTCAAGGGGAGAGCCTCCGCCTATACCAACAAGCGCGTCGGCACCGAATTCCCGTGCCACCCGTCCGCCCTCATAGCATTCCTCAACGCTTGGGTTGTTGGATATCTTGTCGTATATCATATATTCAACGCCCTCGTCGTTTAACACCGAAGTGACGTCGTCCAGCGCTCCCGATTTTGCGCCCGAGGTCCTGCCCGTAACTATGAAAATCCGTTTTCCAAGAATTAAATCCTTTCTGTTGTTAAGAACGGCTTTTTCACCCTTTATCAATTTTGTAGGCATATAATAATTCATATCGGCATATCCTTTACTGTTCGTTTATCAGCGCTTCGGTAGAGAGATACCTCGTACCCGTATCTGCACAAAGCACCACGATTTTTTTGCTTTTGTATTCTTCCGCTTTTGCAAGCCTTACGGCAGCGCTGACGGTAGCGCCTGCGGAAATACCAACGAATATTCCTTCAAGCTGTGCAAGCTCGCGCACAGTGGAGTAGGCGTCCTCGGTGGTGGCGGTCATAACCTTGTCAACAAGGGATGCGTCGTAGTTTTCGGGAATGAAATTCGCGCCTATTCCCTGAAGCTTGTGGGGGGCTGAAATGCCACGGGATATCATCGGGGAATCGTCGGGCTCAACGGCAACCACTTCTATTTTTGGGTTCTTTTCCTTCAAATATCTTGCAACTCCCGAAATAGTACCGCCCGTTCCCACCGATGCCACGAAAACGTCGGCGTCGGGACAATCCTCATAAATTTCGGGCCCCGTTGTCTCGTAGTGGGACTGTGGATTTGAGGGGTTGTCAAATTGAGATGGAATAAACGAGCCCTCTATTTCCTTTTGCATCTCTTCTGCACGGCGGATAGCACCGCTCATTCCGTCCTTACCCGGAGTCAGTTCCAATTTTGCGCCGTAGGCGGAGAGTATCTTGCGCCTTTCTACGCTCATCGTGTCGGGCATAACGAATATAGTTTCAAAGCCAAGGGACGCACCTACCATAGCAAGCCCTATTCCCGTGTTTCCGCTTGTGGGCTCGATAATGGTAGCACCCTTTTTTATCACGCCCTTTTCGATAGCGTCGGTCAGCATTTTCAGGGCAACTCTGTCCTTGGCAGACCCGCCCGGGTTGAAGGCTTCCAATTTCAGCATAAGGTCGGCGCAAAGCTGGTGCGCGGATGAGTAGTTATTTATTCTTACAATAGGAGTTCTTCCTATCAATTCGGTTATATTATTGTATATCATTTCTTCACCTCGGGGAGAATTTTATCACATATTGCATAAAAAATCAATATTTTTCTTGCAAAATTTAATTAAATGTGATAAAATATTAATGAAATAAAGTTCAAGCTTTCTTGAATGTACGAAAGGAGCATATTTAATGGAAAATAATTGGATAATTACGATAGGACGTCAGTTTTGTAGCGGCGGCGCAGAAATAGGCCATAAGGTTGCCAAGCTTCTTGACATTCCTTACTATGACAAGGAAATTATCGACGAGGCAGCAGGAGTTTTGAATATGAGCGCCGAGGACATTAAGAAGCACGACGAAAAGCCTCCTCGCCTTTGGGACTATCACGGCTATCAGTAT
>JAZSLY010000181.1:0-8088 GCA_045535585.1 Eubacteriales bacterium | reverse complement strand
GACCGCTTGGCCTCCGACTTATTTACCGAAGTCGTGCCCCTTGATACAAGCGACACAAGCGGCACGCACGTAGGAAATTTTTCTGAAATCCTCACGGGTGTCGGGGTCGGAGATATGCACCTCCACGGTTTTGATTCCCACCGCCTTGACTGCGTCAAGAAGTGCCACGCTGGTGTGAGTGTAGGCGGCGGGATTGATGATTATGCCGTCCGCCTTTCCGTAGGCGCCCTGAATTTTATCCACCAGGTCACCCTCGTGATTTGATTGATAAAACTCTACCTCTACCCCAAGCTCCTTGGCACGAGCCGAAATAAGTGCTTCAAGGTCTGCAAGAGTGCCCTTCCCATAAACCTCGGGCTCTCTTATTCCAAGCATATTAAGGTTAGGTCCATTAATTACAAGAATTTTCATAAAAATCCTCCAAAATCTTTTTAGCGGTAGCCTCGGGTGTTTCTGCCACGGCTACCGTGGCGTCTGCAAACTTTTTGTAAAAGGGATGGCGCACCCTATACATTTCGTTCAGGTCTGCCCCAATCGACAACGGTCTGCCGTTTCTGGCAAGGTCGGATATTTCTCTTTCAAGGTGATAAATCCTTGCGCTGCGCTTCAGCGGTGCGTAGTTTCTCTCTACCGTCACCGCGCCGCCACCCGTGACGATTATGCACCCGGTCTTAGCGCACGCCTTTGCGATAGCCTCACTTTCAATAGAACGGAAAAGGCTTTCCCCACCCTTCTTAAAAATATCGGGAATGGACGTGCCCTCGGTTTTGACGATATAATCGTCTATATCCACAAGCTCCTTGCCCGTAATTTCGGCAAGCACCTTGCCCACCGTGCTTTTTCCGCTACCCGGCATACCTACAAGGGCAATATTGCGGGTTTTGGAGGCGATAATTTTCATAATTCTCAAAATCTCGCCGTCATCAATTTTTTCACCGCTGTATATTTCCCGTGCTCTCTTTGCCTGCGAAACGAGCATAGAAAGTCCGTTGGTGCATTTCTTATTAAGCTCCTTTGCCTGCAGTAAGAGGTTTGTCCTGAAGGGATTATAAATGAGATCGATAACGCCCTCGCATTTTTCAAAGATGGATAGGTCGATGATTTTGCCGTCACATTCGGGGAACATTCCCACGGGAGTAGCATTGACTATTACGTCGGCATCGTTATGTAACGAGAGGTTGCTATAATTCACCTCACCCGACCTTGATACCACGATAATCTCACAGGCAAGGGCAATTTGTGCCGCGCGTATCACCGCAAGGCTTGCTCCTCCCGAGCCGAGTATCAGCACCTTTTTATCCTTCAAGCTGATGCCTGCATTTTCCGCCATCCACAAAACGCCGTAGACGTCGGTATTATGACCTACAAGCCTTCCGTCATAGTCTGTAACCACCGTGTTTACGCTTCCCACCTTCAAGGCGTCCTCGGAAATACTGTCAAGGAAGGGCATAACGTCCTTTTTGTAGGGAATGGTTACGTTCATCAGCCCTATTTTCGTATTAGCAATAAAGGAAGAAAGCTCGCTTTTTTCAAGCTCGGTGTGCAGGTAGTCTGCACACCCAAGCTCGTGGTGAATCAAGTTGGAATAGCTATGGGACAGGTGTGCTCCTATCAATCCGAAATACTCTTTTTTCATATAACCTGATAGTTGCCAAGGAAGGTGAATTCTTCACTTGTGCAAACAAGCTCGTTTAACATTGAAACAACGCCCTTTTCGTATACCGATGCTTCAAGCTCTATGTAGAATACGAACTCGAAGTTTCTGCCTTTTACGGGACAGCTTTCAAGCTTCAGCATATTAAGAGAATGAGCGGAGAACATAGAAAGCACGTCACCGAGTGCGCCGGGTCTGTTGGGGCAGGAGAAAATGAAGCTTATTCTGTCGGAGCCGGGATAAATCTGCAGGTCCTTCTGAATGAGAATGAACTTGGTGTAGTTGTTATCGGTATCCTGAACGTCGCAGGACAGAGGCACGAGACCGTAAAGCTCTGCACAATCGTGGTTTGCGATAGCAGCAACCGAGCCGTCGGACTCTGACACGATCTTTGCGGCAAGTGCCGTGTTTTCGCAGGCGTTAACTGCAATATCCTTGCCGAGAGTACCAATGAAGCGTGAGCACTGTCCAAGAGCCTGCTCGTGAGACAGAACGGTTTTTACGTCGGAAAGCTTCGTACCGGGCTTTGCAAGCAATTCGTAGCGGATATTGAGAGTAGTTGCGCGAACTATGTGGAATTTCTTTTCTGCAAGGAGCTCGTAAACTCGTCTTACAGAACCGCGCACGTTGTTTTCTATGGGAAGAACTCCGTATTGAGAGAAGCCTGCCTCTACCGCATCAAAAACTGCCTCGAAGGTTTTTACGTACATAATATCGCCTCTTGGCAAAAGCTTGTCTGCGGCAATTTGAGAGTTAGCGCCCTCAACGCCCTGACACGCTACCGTACCAATCTTGGGGAAAAGCACGTCGGCGGGCAAAAGAGCCTTTTCTATTTTTTTGCTTATTTCGCTGTCGTCCTTTATCATCTCTCTTTGGGAAGCCTTGGAAAGATCCATAAGCTTCATAAATAAGCTATTGGCGTACTCCTCGTAATCTCCTGCCTTTTCCTTAACCTTCTTGAGAATTTCTCTTTCTCTTTCCTTGTTGGTTACGGGGAGAGAGTTGTCAATTTTGTACTTTGCAACCTCTGCCGACAGATTCATTCTTTCAAGGAACAAGGATAAAATGCCATCGTCTACCGCGTCGATTTTTTCTCTGATTTTGCTGATATCGTTCATAATTTCACCTCATATTTTATTCGATTTCGGACAGTATTACAAGTGCTGCTACCGCCTCTACAACGGGAACTGCACGGGGTGCGATACACGGGTCGTGTCTGCCTTTAATCGTTATAATTTCTTCCTTCATAGTTTTTACGTTTACAGTTTTTTGTTCACGGGAAATGGAGGGAGTGGGCTTAATAGCCACCCTCATAATAATAGGAGCGCCCGTGGTAATTCCGCCGAGTATTCCTCCTGCGTTATTTGTAATCGGAACGATTTTTCCGTCCCTGACCTCATATTCGTCGTTATTTTCCGACCCGTTTATGAGAGTTGATGCAAAGCCTTTGCCAAATTCTATTCCCTTAACGGCAGGGATTCCGAAGATTGCAGATGCAAGTTTATTTTCTATTCCGTCGAACATCGGCTCGCCAATGCCTGCAGGAACGCCCGTCACGGCACATTCGATTACGCCACCAACCGAGTCCTCGGCGCTCTTTGCCTCTGCAATAACCGCCTTCATTCTTTCCCCTGCTTCGTCGTCTATGGTGGGGAATTCCTTCTTTGCGATTATATCGAAAAGCTGACTGTCGGGAAAATCTCCAAAGGGCTTATCCTTAACGCCTGCAATACTGTCGATATGTGCACCGACGAAAATGCCACGCCTTTCAAGTATCTCCTTGGCAATTCCGCCTGCTACGCAGAGAGGCGCTGTTAGTCTGCCTGAAAAGTGTCCTCCGCCACGCATATCCGCAGCGCCCTGCCATTTTAAAAAGGCGGTAAGGTCTGCGTGACCCGGGCGTGGAGTATCGAATATATTGCCGTAATCGTGGGAGCGCATATCCTTGTTTTCTATTATTGCGCAAATCGGTGAGCCCGTGGTACAGCCGTCTTTAAGTCCTGATAAAAACCTTGGTGCGTCGGTCTCGTTTCTCTGTGTGGAAAAGGCGTTTTTTCCGCCCTTACGGCGAGACATAAATTCCATAAGGCGCTCTGTGTCAACCCTTTCGCCCGAGGGCAGACCGTCGATTACTACGCCTATTCCCTCTCCGTGTGATTCACCGAACACAGAAACCTTGATTTTATTTCCAAATTCAGATGACATAGCATTTACCTCCAAGCTTTTTGAAGTCCTCGAAAAAGGCGGGATATGATTTTTCTACTGCCTCGGCATTCTTGATAATAACCTCGCCCTCGCAAACGGTTGCGGCGATTGCCGCCGACATAACTATTCTGTGGTCGCCTGCCCCATCGACGACGCCGCCTCGAAGAGCACCGCCCGCTATTTCAAGTCCGTCGTCAAGCTCACGAACGTTACCGCCGAGAGAGGTTAACATATTGAGGGTGGTGATAATTCTGTCGCTTTCCTTCATTCTCAAACGCCTTGCGCCTACAAGGCGGGTGGTGCCCTTTTTTGAAGTAACGGCAACGGCGAGAGTGGGAAACAGGTCTGGAGTTTCATTCACGTCCACCTCGTCGGCGTCAATGTTGCGAAGGTATTCAACCATTCTTTTGTCGCCCTGCAGGGAGTCTTCACGAAGCCCCGTCACTCTTACGTTGGAGCCGAGAAGGGATAGTGCAAGAAAATATGAAGCGTTTGACCAATCTCCCTCCGCGTCTATAATTTTGGGAGCGATATATTTTTGTCCGCCCTTTACGTAGTAGCCGTTCTCGCGCGGGTCTATCTCAATGCCGAACTGAGAAAGAACAGAAAGCGTCATAGCCACGTACGCCTTTGATTCAAGAGGGGTGGTTAAAACGATTTGTGAGTCACCCTGAAGTAAGGGGAGCGCAAAGAGAAGCCCCGTAACAAACTGTGAGCTGATATTCCCCGGAATTACGTAGGTTCCGCTTTTGAGAGTACCGCTTGTGGTATAGGGCATCTGCTCCTTTGAAAAGGTGACGCCGTTATCAGTAAGCGCCTTTTGCAGAGGCTGGTGTGGACGGCTGGGCAATCTGCCCTCGCCGACAAAGGTCACGTCGTCGCAAAGTGCGGTGGCGATAGGGAGCATAAACCGGAAGGTAGACCCGCTTTCGCCCGAGTTCAAGGTGGGAGACACGGCGCTGTCACGTCCTGAAAAGCTGACACCCTTTGAGTCCGTCTCGAATATTGCGCCAAGAGCACGAAGGCAGGAGAGGGTTGCGTTAATGTCGTTTGACAAGCCCGAAAAATTCACCCTGCACTTTGTTCCCGAAAGGAACGCAGATATAAGAAGTCTGTGAACGTGGGACTTTGAAGAAACCGCCTCTATTTCTCCGTGTAGCTTACACGGCTCGATTTTTATATCCATCAGATAGTCTCCTTTTTGGGCAAGCCCGATTTGAAAATACCCTCTACCTCTGTAAGTGAGTATTTGCATATCTCGCATTTTTCAAGTCCCGAAATTTCTATCAGGTTAATGCAGTCGCCATGCCTTTTCTTGTCGAAAAAGGCTTCGCTTGCCAGCTCCTTTTCACCGTAGGGGCATTCGGTTGGCAATGCGTACTTTTCGATAACGGCGAGAATTCTCTCCCCGTCATCCTTTGAAATTCTGCCTCTCGCAGAGGCGGAACGGGTCATAATCGCAAGTCCCATTGCTACGGCCTTGCCGTGAGACACGGTATACTTGCTTATTTTTTCTATACTGTGTGCAGGAGTGTGGCCAAGGTTCAAGAGCTGTCTCTCCCCTTTTTCACGCTCGTCTCTTGAAACGACACCGCCCTTATAACGAACGCATCTTTCCACGATCTCCCGTATATTCTCACGAAGCTTGGATTTCTCAAGCAATTCGAAAAGCTCCTTGTCGCCCAGAATTGCCGTTTTGATGACCTCTGCCATACCGTCGGAGAATATTTCGTCGCTGAGGGTATCAAGGGCGTCAAGGTCACATATAACCGCCTTTGGCTGAACGAAAAGCCCTGCAAGGTTTTTACCTGCCCTTAAATCGATTGCCGTCTTACCGCCTACCGAGGAATCAATAGCCGAAAGAAGTGTGGTGGGCATCTGTATATAGGGCACGCCACGCATATAAACGCCTGACGCAAAGCCCGTCATATCGCCAACGACGCCACCGCCGAGAGCGATTACCGCGTCCCTTCTCGTAAGTCCGCTTTCTGCAAAGAATTCAAGTATCTCGGTAAAGGTGTTGATGTTTTTCGATTCTTCTCCAGCCTTAAACACAAAGCTTTTTGCGCTAAAGCCACCGTCGGTCAGGCTCTTTTTTACTCTTTCAAGATAAAGGGGTGCAACGTTGGTGTCGCTGACGATAGCAACTGTATCACACTTCAAGCCAAGAGAGGAGATAATATCAGCGGCGTCATCCATAATGGAAGTACCAACCAAGACCTCATAAGAGTCGGCTACGTTGATTTTTATTCTCGTAATATCCTTCATCAATTTCCTCCAGCCTTGATTTTGCACTCTTTTCCTTCTTTTAAAAGCTTCTTTAATTTTTCGGAAGAACCTTCCTCCAATGCGTCCTTATAGTCCTGAAGATTTGTCAGGAGAACGTCAATTTCACGCAATAGGTTTTCACGGTTATCCAAGAATAGCTCGGTCCACATCTCCTCGTCAAGATATGCAACTCTTGTCATATCCCTGAAGCTGCCTGCAGAAAAGCCTCTTTGCTTCGTGGCAGAGTCGGACTTTACATATGCGCTTGAAACGATATGGGCAAGCTGTGAGGTATAGGCGATAATGCGGTCGTGCTCCTCGGGAGTGGTATACTCTATTCTTGAAAAGCCCACGTCGTAGAAAAGCGCACGGAGGGTTTCAAGTGTCTCGGGAGTAGTATTTGCATCGGGTGTTAAAATCATAGAAGCCCCGACAAAAAGGTCTTCGGTGGAGTTCTTGAAGCCTCCCCTTTCCTTGCCTGCCATAGGGTGTCCTCCAACGTAGCAGAAGCCGTATTCCTCGGCAAGCTTTTCAAGCCTTTCGGCAAGAAGCTTTTTTACTCCGCAAAAATCAACCACAACCGTATTTTCCGAAATATACTTACCGTTTTCGCAAAGCCAATCCTCTGCGTATTTGGGACGGAGAGCAAGGAAAATTACCTCGCATTCCTTTATCGTATCGCAGGAAAGCTCGCCGTCCATTGCTCCGCAAAGGTTTGCAAGCATCATAGTTTCCTTGTCAATATCAATGGCGAAAACGCTGTGTCCCGTTTTGAATTTTACGCTCTTTGCCATTGAGCCTCCCATAAGACCGAGACCTACTATTCCGATATTCATTATCAGTCCTCCATAGTTTTCAAGAACTTATGGAGCCCCAAAATCTTTCGGTTAAGCTTTGCAAAAGCATCAGGCTTCAGGGACTGCGGACCGTCACACCAAGCATGTGCAGGGTCGTTATGGACTTCAAGCATAATACCGTCAGCACCTGCGGCAACTGCACCCATAGCAAGAGATTCTACGAGAGCTGATTTACCGGTTGCATGACTGGGGTCTATAATGATTGGGAAATGCGACAGTTTCTTCAAAACGGGAATTGCCGCAATATCAAGTGTGTTTCTTGTATAGGTTTCAAAGGTTCTGATACCTCTTTCGCAAAGGATGACGTTCTCATTACCCTCTGACATAATGTACTCGGCGCTCATCAGCCATTCTTCGTAGGTAGCAGACATTCCTCTTTTTATCATAACGGGCTTCTTCTGCTTGCCAAGCTCTTTGAGCAGGTTGAAGTTCTGCATATTTCTTGTTCCCACCTGAATCACGTCAACGTCCTCAAATAAGGGAAGCTGAGAAATTTCCATTATTTCAGTTATTATAGGAAGACCTGCCTCCTTGCCAGCAAGCTTCAAAAGGTCAAGACCTTCCTTGCCGAGTCCTTGGAAAGAATAAGGAGATGTACGTGGCTTGAAGGCGCCGCCTCTTAATATGGTTGCACCCGACGCCTTTACGCTCTTAGCGATGCTAACCATTTGCTCTTCACTTTCAACAGAGCAAGGTCCCGCCATAACGGTGATGCTTCCACCGCCTATGGTGGTGTTGCCCACCTTTATTACGGTGTCTTCGGCGTGAAACTTTCTGTTTGCGTTCTTGTAAGGCTCCTGAACACGCTTTACGTCCTCGACGATATCAAGGGCGGAAATAAGGTCCATATCGAGCTTGGAGGTATCACCTACAAGACCGAGGATAACGTGTGAGTCACCTATACTTTCGTGGACGGAAACGTTTTTGCTTTCCAGCCATTTTTTTAAATGTGCGACCTGAGCTTCATTTGGATTTTGTTTTAAAATTACAATCATTTAAAATCACCTCTTAAAAAAATTAACCCGTAGCCGGTCGGCTACGGGTGGAAAATGTTCTTTATAAAATTCCCCGCAAAAAAAGCACAACCGAAAGACCTTACCTCAT
>JAZSLY010000073.1:0-4803 GCA_045535585.1 Eubacteriales bacterium | reverse complement strand
CATCTAAATCGGACACACGTCACAAATAAAAGCACCACCCGTCAGGGTGGTGCTTTTATTTGGTTGGGTAGTGTTGTTGTGAGAAACAGCGGTGCGAAGCGCGCGGCGCTGTGAGGGCTCCGTCCCGAACAAGTGCCCTTGGGGCATTCGAGCCATATTTGAGCTTTTTTGTCGTAGATTATGTCAAAACGGCGGAGCGAAGCGCGCGGCGCCGTGAGGCAAGTCGCGAACAAGTGCCCTTGGGGCATTCGAGACCTACAAAGAAAGCGAATACACTTTTCTCAAAACACCTTGAAATGTAGAGAGCCGTGTGTTATAATAATCGCAGAAATTTCTATTAACAAGAAGAGGTGCAAAAATGAAAAAGAACATTGGCGTTTGTACAGCCTTTGACGATTTTGAAAGAATAAAGAAAATTCACGATATCGGTTACGATTTCGTTGAATTCAGTTTTTCCTCGTTCAAGGATGCAAAGGAGTCGGTTATACGTGAATGTGCAGACCTGCTTCACGAGCTTAATTTGCCCTGCGTTTCGATGAACGGACTTATTGTTGGTAACTTTTCTCTTACGGGTGACAACACCAACCACGAGGAAGCAAAAGAACACGTTGAATCTATTCTTGAAAAGGTTCAACCCTTTGGCACGAAAACCTTTGTAATGGGAAGCGGTGCGGCAAGGCGAGTACCCGACGGCTATTCAAAAGAAAAAGCTATGGAGCAGCTTGAAAGATTTTTCGTAGACGTTCTCTCACCTGCCGCTAAGAAATATGACGCCGTTATTGCGATTGAAGAATTGAGAAAAGAAGAGACAAACATTTTCAACACCTGCAGAGACGTGGTAAGCTTCTTAAAAGGAATTAATACCCCAAATATAAAGCTTCTGGTAGACTATTATCACGCTATGCTTGGCGGTGATACTCTTGAAGAGCTTGCTTCTTACAAGGGATATATAAGTCACGTACACATTGCAAGTCCTTCTAACGCGCGCATCATGCCACAGCCCACAGACAGCGACGATTACAAAGCCTTCTTTAAAGCGCTTGACGAGGCGGGCTACGACAAGGCAAATATTTCCCTTGAAGGCTCTTGGGATGACCGTTTTGACGAGCTTGCTCCGATTTCCCTCGAATATCTTCGTTCTATCGGCGAATAATTTTTATGAAAATTGTTTTATTTGCCCTGAATTGCTCCTGGGCGCACACAAATCTTGCCGTGAGGTGCTTGAGAGAAGAGCTTGAAAAGAACTGCTTTGACGTGGTAATTATCGAACACACCTTAAGCGACAGAAGCGCCCACGTTTTAGAGTCGCTGATAAGTGAGGATGCCGACGTTTACGGCTTTTCAAGCTATATATGGAATATAGAGCAAAACCTTGATTTTGCTAATTCCCTAAAGCAAATTCTGCCCGATGCTAAAGTCGTTTTCGGCGGTCCTGAGGTTTCCTTTGCCACCGAGCGCTTTGACGATATGCCGTGGATAGACGCCATAATATGCGGTGAGGGAGAAAAAGCCCTCGTCGAGCTATGCCGTCGTATTGAAACGGGCTTACCATTTGAAAGAATTATAAAGGCAGAAAGAAACCGAGAGATGTATAATAGCGGTATTCTTTACCGTGACGGCGACGAAGCCCGCGATATTCTCTATTATGAGTCGTCCCGTGGTTGTCCATATAGTTGTGCCTACTGTCTTTCGTCGGCGGACGGGTGTTTGAGGTTTAAGGACGTTGATGATACTATAAGGGACCTTGAAGCCTTTGAAAAGCTCAATCTTGACTATAAAATAATTAAGTTCGTTGACAGGACCTTTAACGCAGACGCAGGGCGCGCAAACAAAATCTGGCGTGCGCTACTCAACGAGAGATTTACAAAGCACTATCATTTTGAAATATGCGCGTCTCTCTTAAATGAAGAAAGCCTTGATATACTGTCAAAATTTCCAAAAGGAAAAATACAGTTGGAAATTGGGTTGCAGAGCACGAATTTGCCAACCCTTAAGGCGTCTGCCCGTCACCTTTCTCCCGATAAGACCATTGAAATTTCTAAAAGGCTTTGTGAAATGGGAAATATTCACGTCCATTTAGACCTGATTGCAGGGCTTCCCCATGAAAGCTACGAAAGGTTTAAGAAATCGTTTGACGATGCATTTGGTGCTTGCCACAAGCTTCAGCTTGGCTTCTTGAAGCTTCTTCACGGCACGGCGCTTCGTGAGAGAAAAAAAGAGTACGGCTACGCCTTTCTACAAAGTCCGCCGTACACGGTCTTGCAAAACAACTGGATAAGCTATGGCGAAATGCAAAAGCTTTCCCATATAGCCGAAACGCTTGAAAGGTTTTACGAAAGTGGCAGATTCAAGAGCACCTTGGATTTTCTCTTCCCCGTCATACCTTCACCATTCGCTTTTTTTGAGGGACTTTATGAATTTCTCCGCGAAAAAGATACGAGACCTTTGCAACGGATTTCACAAATAGACGCTTATAAATACCTATTTGAATATGCAAGAGACAGATTCTCTCCCGACGACGAGCGCATGAAAGAAGCTATGCGAGCCGATTATTGCGGTGCGGAGAACAGAAATCCACCTTCTTTTTTGAGATAAAATTTTATGCTTTTTCAAAAAGATAAGAGCTAAGATAGTTTAAATATCTTAGCTCTTAATTTTATTTACATTTTCTTTCTGGGAGTGTAGCTTGTGTGAAGGTCGTGATGAGCCTTATGACCGCCGAAGCCGTCGTAATACTCTGAATAGAGGGTCTTTACAACGGGAGACTCGTGTGACTTTCTGATAGCCATTGAAGCGTCCTGATCGTAAAGTGCCTTTGCACGAAGAGCCTTCAAGTCAACTGTATCGCGAACGTACTGAGGCTGGATAGGCTGACCGCCGCCGTTTACACAACCACCGGGACAACCCATGATTTCAACGAAGGTCCAATCCGCCTTACCGCTCTTGATCTTGTCCATAACTACCTTAGCGGCAGCGGCACCGCTGGCAACGGCAACCTTAATCTCCATACCGCCGATTGTAAGGCTTGCTTCCTTCAAGCCCTCAGTTCCACGAACTGCGGCATACTCGATTTCCTCGTTGTCTCTGCCTGTGAGCCAATCTCTTGCTGTACGGAGAGCAGCTTCCATAACACCGCCGGTTGCACCGAAGATAACTGCGGCACCAGTGTCTTCACCGAGAGGAGAATCAAATTCTTCATCAGGAAGAGCGGTAAACTTGAGACCTGCACGCTCGATCATTCTGCCAAGCTCTCTTGTTGTGATTGCGATATCAACATCAGGAACACCTGCGGCGCTCTGGTCTTCTCTGCCAATCTCAAACTTCTTTGCAGTACAAGGCATTACTGATACGGATACGATATCCTTGGGGTCAATACCCATCTTTTCTGCGTAATATGTCTTGATTACTGCGCCTGCCATCTGTTGAGGAGACTTGCAGGTGGAAAGGTGGTTAAGGAACTCGGGATAGTAATATTCAGCGAACTTAACCCATCCTGGTGAGCAAGAAGTAATCATAGGAAGAACGCCGTTGTTCTTAACTCTTTCGATAAGCTCGTTTGCTTCCTCGACGATTGTAAGGTCAGCGGCAAAGTCGGTATCGAATACCTTGTCAAAGCCAAGTCTTCTGAGAGCGGCAACCATCTTGCCCTCTACGTTTGTACCGATAGGCATACCGAAGCACTCACCGAGAGTTGCACGAACGGAAGGAGCTGTCTGCACAACAACGTGCTTTGTAGGATCTGCAAGAGCAGCCCAAACCTTATCTGTATCGTCCTTCTCAACAAGAGCACCGGTAGGACAAACAACTGTACACTGACCGCAGGAGATACATGAGGTTGCATCAAGCTTAACGTTGAATGCGTTACCAACGTTTGTATCAATACCTCTGTCGTTAGCACCGATAACAGAAACGTACTGTTCCTGACAAGCGGCAACGCAACGACGGCAAAGGATACACTTATTATTATCACGAACAAGGTGAGGTGCAGAGGTATCAAGCTCGAATTCGCGCTTGTAACCGGAGAATGCACTCTCGTCTACGCCGTACTCACGGCAGAGCCTCTGCAATTCGCAATTAGTTGAACGAACGCAGGAGAGACACTTCTTATCGTGTGTGGACAGAAGAAGCTCAAGAGTAGTCTTGCGAGCCTTCTGAATCTTTTCTGTGTTTGTCTGTACCTCCATGCCCTCGGCAACGGGATAAACGCAGGCGGTAACGAGACCGCGTGCACCTGTTGCTTCAACTACGCATATACGACAAGCACCAATTTCGTTTTTCTCTTTCATGAAACAAAGAGTGGGGATTTCTACGCCGGCAACACGCGCTGCTTCAAGAATTGTAGAACCCTTGGGCACGCTGACAGCAATGCCATTTATTTTTAAATTAACCATTTCCATTTTCAGCGTACTCCTTTCTTACTTCTTAATAATAGCCTTAAATGCACAATTGTCGATACAAGCGCCACACTTGATACACTTGGTAGTATCAATAACGTGAGGATTCTTAACGCTGCCTGAAATTGCATTTACGGGACAGTTACGAGCGCACTTTGTACAGCCCTTACACTTATCTGCTTCGATGTAGAAGGTCAAGAGATCCTTACATACGCCTGCAGGACACTTCTTGTCAACAACGTGAGCAATGTACTCGTCACGGAAGAACTTGAGTGTTGAGAGAACGGGGTTGGGAGCTGTCTGTCCAAGACCGCAAAGTGAATTAGCCTTTATGTAGTTACAAAGCTCTTCAAGTCTGTCGATATCTTCAAGAGTGCCATTGCCTGAAGTAATCTTCTCAAGGATTTCA
>JAZSLY010000051.1:0-16587 GCA_045535585.1 Eubacteriales bacterium | reverse complement strand
AATCTCGGCACGGGAGAGTAGAGGTATCTGACGCTCTATCTCGGCGCTCGTCGCCTCGGCAAGCTGAAAGCTGTCGGTTACGAGCACGGCGCTTGCCATCTTGTCGTGCTCTGCCTGAGACAGAAGGTCTGCCGCAACTGCCGACGGGTCGGAGTTTTTGTCGGCAACTACCAGAATTTCGCTGGGGCCTGCAATCATATCGATAGCAACCCTGCCGAACACCTGCTTTTTGGCTTCTGCCACGTAGGCGTTGCCCGGTCCTACTATTTTATCTACCTTGGGCACGGACTCGGTGCCGTAAGCCAGCGCTGCTATTGCCTGCGCTCCGCCTACCTTGAATATTCTGTCAACGCCTGCAATCTTCGCCGCCGCAAGAATTACGGGGTTTACCTTGCCGTTTTTCATTGGCGGTGTCACCATAACTATTTCGCCAGAGCCTGCGATTTTGGCAGGAATAGAGTCCATAAGCACTGTTGATGGATATGCGGCGGTGCCACCCGGCACGTAGAGTCCTACCTTTTCAATGGGGGTGACCCTCTGACCCAAAAATACGCCCTCTTTTTCATTTATAAAGAAGCTGTTTGTAACCTGTCTTTTGTGGAAATTGCGAATGTTCTCGGCGGCTTCCTCGATAATTTTTATAAATTCCTCTTCTACCGATGAAAAAGCTTCCTCTATTTCGTCAGGTGTCACCTCAAGAGAGGTCAGAGACACCTTGTCAAAGCGCTCGCAATACTCAAAAAGAGCCTTGTCGCCGTTGAGAGATACGTTTGCAATAATCTTCTGTACGTCGCCCTCTACGTTTGACGCTATATTCTCTCTTTTGTATATTTCACTGTTTGGTACTTCTCCGTACTTGTATATACTAATCATCTGTTTTTACCTGTGCTTTCATCTTTTCAACTATGTCTTCTATTTCCGCCGTCTTGAACTTGAAGCTTGACTTATTGGAAATAAGTCTTGCGCTGATTGGCACGACGGTTTCCACAACCTCAAGGTCGTTTTCCTTTAAGGTAGTACCCGTCTCAACTATATCCACAATAACGTCGGACAAATTGAGTATGGGTGCAATTTCGATTGAGCCGTTGAGCTTGATAATATCAATGTCTCTGCAACGGGATGAATAGAAATTTTTTGCGATATTCACGAACTTGGTTGCCACCTTAAGAGTTCGTGAATTATCGTCGTAAAAATCCTTTTTAGCGGCAACTGCCATTCGGCACTTACCGATATTGAGGTCAAGAAGCTCGTAAATATCGGGTGAATACTCAAGAAGAATATCCTTGCCTGCAACGCCGATATCCGCAGCCCCACGCTCGACGTAAATTGAAACGTCGGAGGGCTTTACCCAGAAATATCTGACGCCCTTTTCCTCGTTCTCGAATATCAGCTTTCTGCCAGGCTCGTGAATGGCGGGACAGTCAAAGCCTGCACTCTCAAACATTGCCAAAACCTTTTCGCCAAGTCTGCCCTTGGGCAATGCAATATTGATCATCTTATCTGCCCTCCCCGTCCAAATTTTCAAGCATTTTGTATCTGAGCTTCTCAGGTATGCTCTTTTGTGCGCTGACGCTGATAGACGCCTCGGTCAGCGTGCGGACACGCTCACAGACCTTACCCATAGGCGTTTTGTCGCTGTATAACAAAAGTACGTCTACGTCGTAGCCACCCTTTTCAACACCAAAGCCTTCAATCAGGTCAAGATATATAGCAAAGCCGATAGCGCCTGACTCTCTGCCCATTCTTTCCATCAGGGCGTCGTACTGACCGCCTGCCAGAACGCCCTCTGGAATTGTATTGATAAAGCCCTTGAACACTATGCCGTTATAATAATTCATATCGTTGATTACCGAAAAGTCCACTCTTACCTTGTCCTTATATTCGGTCTCGGACAAAAGATTGAGGATTTCACGAAGGGCTTCAAGTGCCTTTTTGGCATCATCGCTGACACAAAGAGCTTCCAGTCTTGGCAGAACGACGTCGGGCGCGCCGTAGAGGTCAATCAAGGCTAAAAGGTTTTCGGTTGCACTCTCACTTGCTCCGCTCGCCTCAAGTCTTGCTCTCGCCTCGTGCTTGTTCTTTTGGGAAATGAGTCTTATAAGCTCTCTTTTCGTCACCTCGTCGTTCGTTGCCTCGTCAAGAAGAGCCTTGAAAATAGCCATATGGGAAACGTCGAGAGCAAAATCGGAGGAAATAGTATCAAGACTTTTAAGAGAAAGATACAGAACCTCGAATATATCGTAATTGTCTATATCGCCTATACATTCAAGACCGGTCTGCATTATCTCCTTGAAACGACGGGTGCTTCCCGAAACTCTGTATACGTTTTCGTTGTAGTACACCTTTTGCTTGCAACCCTTGGCGTCGGTAGAATTCTTGATAATAGAAAGAGTAACGTCGGGCTTCAGCGCAAGGAGCGCTCCGTTGGTATCGTTGAAGGTTATAACCGAATCGGAAACGAGGAAGTCGCGATTTCTGAGGTAAAGGTCGTATTCTTCAAACTTGCTCATTTTGAAGGGAAGGTATCCGTATTGACGGTAAAGGGCACGGAGAGCAAAAATTGCCTTTTCTTCATTCTTCAATAGCTCGTTATCTTTTGCTATATTCATCATTTGCCACTCTTCTCCCTTTCCTCTAACTTTTCAAGAATAGTGCGATATCCTCCGCCACCGTATTCAAGGCATTTGTTTACACGGCTTATGGTTGCCGTGCTCATACCCGTAGTTTTACTTACCACAACGTAGTTCTCTCCCCTCATAAGCATCTTTGCCGCCTTGAGTCTTTGAGCAATATCCAAAATCTCCTTAACGGTGCAGGCGTCCTCAAAAAAGCTGTAACATTCCTCAACCGTTTCAAGACATAAAATTGCTTTAAAGAGATTGTCTACGTCCTCTGTATGTAGTTTTTCCATTTCGCTTCCTCGCTTTATCACTTTAATATGCTAAATTATAATACTATATGCTCTAAAAGTCAAGGGGTTTTCATAATTTTCCTCTGCTTTTTCTATTTTTCATAAAAAAGCGGCTAGCAGCCGCTGGCATATCTCGCCTATCTTATGGCTTTTATTACCTAAAGAAAGAAAAACGGCGAGGTCCAATTTAATGCGATTTCCTAGTAAATAAAAAACCGAGCACAATCAGTTTTGTACTCGGCTATAAGCTAATTCTGGCGTCTGACAGTCTTATACTCGTCGTAAAGCTGATAATACGGGCAAGCTTCAAAGGAGTGCTCCATATATTTCAGATATTCGTCCTCATCCAACTCCACCATACATACGTCGCATCCAAGCTCTGCATCGTACACGAAGTTGACACAGCTTTCACAGTTAGTCGAACGCTTATTGTTGTTTTTCATTCAGAGGCTCTCCTTTTCAATTTCATGTGGATTTATTTTACAATTTTTTTCATTCTTTGTCAATGCTTTTTTAGTTGACAGATGTGTGTTACTATGATAAAATTAATTGAGGTGATACGTGTGAACAAGACAGGCGCAAAAATTATCAGAATTTCACTTGGCATAGTGCTTTTATTTTTAGGCTCTGTGCTTTCAATATCAGGCTTTACCCCTCACTTTACCCTGCAAACCCTTTGCATATTCCTTCTTTCCGTGGTTTTAAAGCCCACAGAAGCATTTTTGAGTACGTTTATTTACGTTTTGCTGGGTACGGTAGGTGTGCCCGTCTTTGCCTCGTTGCACGGAGGATTAGACGTGATGCGTTCCGTTTCGGGAGGCTTCATAATTTCCTTCCCCTTCATCTCGCTTTTCATAAGCTTTCTGTCGAGGAGGTTTCCAAGGTCACTCATTTCGCACGCCGTTATCTTTTCGGTAGCAAATATTTTTTGCTATCTTTTCGCACTCCTTTGGATAAGAATCTGGAGTCTTTGGGACAATTCCTTCGTTTCGCTTTTAAAGACCTATATTCTTCCGTTTCTTCCCTTTGATATTGTAAAAATTCTTCTTGCTTGTCTTTGTACAAAAAAACTCTGGGGTGCTTTCAAAAATGACAACCAAAAGAAAAATTAACCTGATACGCCTCGACACCGTCCCCTCTACAAACACCTATCTCAAAGAATTAGCAGAAAACGGCGAGGATGAGGGATGCGTCGTAATTGCCCGCAGTCAAACGGCAGGGCGTGGCAGGCGTGGTAAGGATTTCTTTTCACCTGCCGACACGGGTCTTTATATGAGTATTCTCCTCCGTCCCAAATTATCGGTTGAGAATGCTCATTTTATCACACCCGCCGCGGCGCTTGCCGTCTGCCGTGCCATCGAAGAGCTGACGGGAACGATGTGCGGTATAAAATGGGTAAACGATATTTTCGTTGACGGCAAAAAGGCTGCGGGAATTTTGTGCGAGGGCGCTTTCGATTACGAGAAAAACGAGACCCGTTACATAGTAGCAGGCATTGGCGTTAACCTTTCCACCGAGAGCTTTCCCGAGGAGCTTGAAAATATCGCCACAAGCCTTCACGGCGCAGTATCAAAAGATGCGCTTGCCGAAAAAATAGTAAGTGAGCTTTTCAAGGTTGTTGACGCCCTCCCCTCCCTTGATTTTCTTGACGAATACCGTCGGCGCTCGGTGCTCATCGGAAAAAGAGTCCAGATAATCGGCGATGACGGCGTTGTCGGCATAGTTCGGGACATTGACTCTCTTTGCCGTCTCGTTGTTGAAAAGGACGAGGGCGGCGTGGTTGCCGTCTCATCGGGAGAGGTTTCCACAAAAATCGTTGAATAAATATCGGCTATCAGCCGCTGGCATATCTCGCCTATCGTAATGCATTTTTCACCTAAATAAAGAAAAACGGCGAGGTCCAATTTAATGCAATTTCCTAGTAAATAAAAAATAGCACTAAAAGCATTCGCTTTCAGTGCTATTTTTTTGAGACGTATGCGAGGATCGCCCTGCTCATATACTCTGCAGTACCCTTGCCGAAAACGTCTATTTTAGGGGCGTAATCCTCCCCTGCGTACATTTTGCCAAGGCACTCCAGAAGCTCGTCGGTACACTCGTAATAGTTTTTCGTCATAAATCTTTGCCATTTCGCCACAAGCTTCATAGTGTCGGGATGGTCGTGTGGGATTGTGTCCTTGAACTCTGCGAACTTATATACAAGCTCTGCCAATGCATCGTCAAAGCCGTGATTGTCACGCATATCTTTTCACCTCTAAATTCAACGAAGGGCTGTAAAACGCATTGTTTTTACAGCCCTTTGTTTCTTTTTCGCAAAAATTACTTTACAAGCTCGATAATAGCCATTTCTGCGGCGTCACCGCGTCTTGGGCCCTTACGAAGAATTCTTGTATAACCACCGTTTCTCTCTGCATATGAGGGAGCGATCTCGTTGAACAATTTTGTTACAACGGATTCCTTAGTGATAAATGCAAGCGCTTGTCTTCTCGATGCGAGTGTATTTGTTTTACCAAGTGTAATCATCTTTTCAGCAAGGCTTCTTACTTCCTTTGCTCTGGTTACAGTGGTCTCGATTGAACCATTTTCCAAAAGGTATGTTGTCATGCCTCTGAGCATTGCCATTCTTTGATCGGTTGTACGACCTAACTTTCTTGTTCCTGGCATTTTGTGTTCCTCCTTTACTCAGTATTACAAACAATGTGCGTGCGTCTTAGTCGTCTTCTCTCTTGAGAGAAAGTCCCATAGTTTCAAGCTTCTGGATAACTTCCTCCAGAGACTTCTTACCAAGGTTGCGCACCTTAATCATTTCATCTTGTGTTCTGTTTGTCAGGTCTCCTACCGTATCAATACCTGCTCTCTTCAAGCAGTTGAAGGAACGAACTGACAAGTCAAGCTCCTCAATGGTCATCTCAAGCTGAATTTTCATGACGGTTTTATCATCGTCTACCATTCCTACTGTGGGCTTAGATGCCGCATCAGAGAGATTGATAAACAATTCAAGGTGATCGTTGAGAATCTTGGCGGCAATTGAAACTGCCTCTTTAGCTGTCAAGGTACCGTCGGTCTGAACCTCAAGTGTCAACTTATCAAAGTCGATACTGTTACCTACACGGGCGGGTGTTACAGTGTAGTTAGCATTGTAAACGGGTGTGTAGATTGAGTCGGTGTAAATAACACCGATAGTGTCAGGACCGTTCTGCTTGTTCTTGTCTGCGCTGATATAGCCTCTGCCCTGATCAAACGTAAGCTCCATATAGAACTTAGCGCCTGCGGCAAGAGTTGCGATATGATGATCAGGATTGATAATTTCAATGTCTGAGTCGGTCTTGATATCGCCTGCTGTTACCTCGCCCTCGCCAGCCATATCAATAATAACTGTCTTGGGGCAATCGCAGAAAAGCTTGGCAGTAATGCCTTTGACATTGAGTATGATTTCGGTAACGTCTTCCTTAACGTTGGGAATTGTTGAGATTTCATGTAAAACACCATCAATTTTTACACAGGTTACAGCAACACCCGGGAGTGAGCTTAAAAGCACTCTGCGCAAGGAGTTTCCTAACGTTATTCCAAAACCTCTCTCAAGGGGCTCTACTTCGAATTTGCCATATGAACCGCTTTCATTTTGTTCAACGGTCTCTATACTCGGTCTCTTAAATTCTATCATCATTTTCCTCCTCGTTAATAAGTTTGATAAACTATACTTTTAATGTGCCATACATCGAATTGTACTGCACAAATAAAAGCATCGGGTATTTGATGATATCTCTTATTTTGAGTACAACTCGACGATAAGGTGCTCCTGAATCTCAAAGTCAACGTCTTCTCTTGCGGGAAGAGCAACAACCTTAGCTACAAGATTCTGCTTGTCAACGTCAAGCCAAGCGGGATTCTTCTTATTGTCGATATTTTCTACAAGTGACTTGAACTTAGGAAGTGATTTGCTGTTATCCTTAACTGCAATCTCATCACCAAGTGAAACAAGCTGTGAAGGAATGTTTGCCTTGTTGCCGTTCAACGTAAAGTGACCGTGACGAACAAGCTGTCTTGCATCACGTCTGCTTTCAGCAAGTCCCATTCTGTAAACTACGTTATCAAGTCTTCTCTCAATGAGCTTAAGAAGGTTTTCACCTGTCATACCCTCCTGAGCGTCAGCCTTGGCGAAGTAGTTTCTGAACTGCTTTTCAAGCACACCGTAATATCTCTTTGCCTTCTGCTTTTCACGAAGCTGAAGTCCGTATTCTTTCATCATTCCACGACGAGCTGAACCGTGCTGACCGGGAACTGTGCTTCTTCTTACGATAGCGCACTTGTCGGAGTAGCATCTGTCGCCCTTGAGGAACATCTTAACGCCTTCTCTGCGACACTGTCTGCATGAAGGGCCTGTATACTTTGCCATATCCTTTACCTCCTTTTTAAATTATACACGTCTTCTCTTAGGAGGACGGCATCCATTGTGGGGGATTGGTGTTACGTCTTTGATGAGAGTAATGTCAAGTCCTGCGGTCTGAAGAGCTCTGATTGCAGATTCTCTACCCTGACCAGGTCCCTTTACAAATACCTCAACTGTTTTGAGTCCGTGCTCCATTGCTGCTCTTGCTGCCTGTTCAGCTGCCATTTGAGCTGCGAAGGGTGTGGACTTCTTTGAACCCTTAAATCCGAGTTCACCGGCTGATGCCCAAGAAAGAGCATTTCCGTCTACATCTGTAAGAGTAACGATTGTGTTATTGTAAGTGGAGCAGATATGTGCCGCGCCCTTTTCAATGTTCTTTCTCTCACGACGTCTCTTTACAGTCTTTTTAGCCTGTACTTTAGCTGCCATTTAACTTGTCACTCCTTACTTCTTCTTATTAGCAATAGTCTTCTTGGGACCCTTGCGTGTTCTTGCGTTTGTCTTTGTTCTCTGACCTCTAACGGGTAAGCCCTTGCGGTGACGGATTCCCTTATAGCATCCAATGTCTGTCATTGTTTTGATGTCATAAGCAATCTTTCTTCTAAGGTCACCTTCAACAACATAGTCGTTTTCGATAGCCTCACGAAGCTTTGCAAGTTCGTCGTCTGAAAGGTCCTTAACGCGTGTGTCAGGGTTGATACCTGTCTGTTCAAGTATTTTGCCCGACGCGGTTCTGCCGATACCGAAGATATATGTCAAACCGATTTCGACACGCTTTTCATTTGGAATATCTACGCCTGCTATACGAGCCATTTAATTACACCTCCAATCAGCCTTGCTTCTGCTTATGCTTGGGATTTTCGCATATAACCATTACAACGCCTTTTCTTCTGATAATCTTACACTTCTCGCAAATTTTTTTTACAGAAGGCTTAACTTTCATATCAGTAACCTCCATTGTGTTATGATTTTAGTTTTGTTTATTTTAGAATTACAAACGTCTTGTAATTCTGCCTTTTGTGGTGTCGTATACCGAAATGTCTACGAGTACACGGTCACCGGGAACGATTTTGATATAGTTCATTCGCATCTTGCCCGAAATGTGAGCAAGTATTACGAGGTCGTTCTGAAGTTTTACCTTGAAGCACGCGTTGGGAAGATTTTCCACAACCAGTCCTTCAAACTCCATTACATCGTCTTTTGCCATTGTATCCTCCTATATTGATTGACTGTCTTTGAGCCGTTCTTTGATAGTGCGGTAAAGCATTTTGTTCGTTAAGCTTCCCTTTTTCAGCATCTCCACGTCATCGTCTGACAGGGATATGCCAAGGAAAGCAACGTGCTTTGACTTCTTTTGCTTTGGGGTTTCAATTCTGCGTTTTCTGCCGTTGGCTAAGATGAGGTGTTGCTCACTTTGAGCAATAACCGCGAATATTTCGCCCTTATCTCTGCCGCTTATTGATTCAACGAGTGCACCAATTAAGCTTGTCATATTACGCCTCTGTCAAAATCTCAACACCATTTGCAGTAATGACGACGGTGTTTTCGTAGTGGGCGGAGAGCATTCCGTCGCAAGTTACAACCGTCCAATCGTTGTCAAGAGTTTTTACAAACTCGCCGCCTTGACATACCATCGGTTCAATTGCAATCGTCATTCCTTCATAGAGTCTCGGTCCGTGTCCCGCTCTGCCGTAGTTTGGCACGTCGGGCTCCTCGTGAAGCTTTTCGCCTACGCCGTGACCGATATAATCTCTTACAACCGAGAAAGAGTTTTGTTCAACATAGCTTTGTATGGATGAGCCGATATCACCGACTCTTGAACCGCTCTTTATATCCTTGATACCTTCAAAAAAGCTCTGTCGTGTAACGTCTATAAGGCGTTTTGCCTCATCGGAAACGTCGCCGACGGGGAAGGTATTGGCACAGTCTCCGTGGTAGCCGAGGTAGTACGCCCCGACATCGATGGAAACTATGTCGCCATCCTTCAAAGCTCTCTCCCCAGGTATACCGTGAATAACCTCTTCGTTAACGCTTATGCAAGCCGAAGCAGGAAAGCCACAGTAATTCAGGAAGGAAGGCTTTGCCCCGCGCTCTTCGATATAAGCGCGGATCCTGCGGTCAAGCTCACCCGTCGTAACACCGGGCTTTACAAGCTCTCCCGCATATTTCAAGGCACCTGCAGTAATCCTGCAAGCCTTTCTCATTTGTTCGATATCGTTCTGTGTTTTAATGTTAATCATTGTAAATCCAAAGCTTTCAAAGTGAGTGCGGTTGTATCTGCCAGTTCCTCCTGACCGATAACGTCGCACAGGATACCGCGTTTTCTGTAATATTCTTCAAGAGGCGCGGTTTGCTCGTGGTAAACCGCAAGTCTCTTTTGAATTGTTTCGGGCTTATCGTCCGAACGCTGAGAAAGCTCTTTTCCGCAAGCGGAACAGTGAACCCCATCTTTTGACGGGTTGTAGACAACGTGGTAGGTCGCACCGCAAGAGCTGCAAGAGCGTCTGCCTGCGAGTCTCTCGACGATCTTCTCGTCGGGAACGTAGATGTTCACAACCTTGTCAATAGAGATGTTCATTTTATCAAGGGCTTCTGCCTGATTTATAGTTCTTGGAAATCCGTCAAGGATGTATCCGTTTGCACAGTCGGGCTGTGACAAGCGCTCCGTGAGAATTCCCAGAACGTCTTCGTCAGGAACCAGCTGACCCTTTTCAATATAGGCTTGTGCCGAAACACCGAGAGGAGTTTTATTTTTGATTGCTTCCCTTAAAATGACACCGGTAGAGATAGTTGGAATTCCTGCTTTTTGTGCAACGATTTCCGCCTGAGTTCCCTTACCTGCTCCAGGTGCTCCCAAAAAAATTATTTTCATAATATAAATCCTTTCTGCGAGTCGGACAACTTTTTAATCAAGGAATCCCGAGTAATTGCGCATCATCAGCTGGCTTTCAAGCTCTCTTACTGTTTCAAGTGCAACGCCCACAACGATAAGAAGTGACGTACCACCGAAAGAAATGTTGCCAAGTGTGGGAACTACTGCCGCAATGATCATAGGAAGGATTGCGATGAGTCCCAGGAAAATAGCACCGATAAGAGTTACTCTGCTGAGTATTCTTGAAATATAGTCCGCGGTAGGCTTACCGGGTCTGATACCAAGAACCATACCACCCTGACGCTTGATGTTATTAGCTACTTCAACGGGATTGAATGAAATAGCGAGATAGAAGTATGCGAAAGCAATAATGAGTACGAAGAGTATTATTGCATAAACGGGAGACTGATAAGAGATTGCATTGAAAACCTTATACCAGAATCCGCCGGGTGCAGGGTTGAAAATCAACTGAAGAGTAGCGGGGATAGACACGATCGACTGAGCGAAGATGATGGGCATAACGCCTGACATATTAAGCTTAATCGGAAGTGACGAGTTCTGACCGCCGTACATCTTTCTGCCTACAACCTTCTTAGCATACTGTACGGGAATTCTTCTCTCTGATTCGGTAATGAAAACGACGAAAGCTACGATTGCAAGAATAAATACTGCTGTAAGAACAGCGGCAACAATCTTGAAAACGAGTGTTTCGGGGTTAAGAACAATACCCATAATCATTGAGGGAAGACTTGAAATGATATTAGCGAAGAGTATCATTGAGATACCGTTGCCGATACCGTGTTCATTGATTTTTTCTGCAAGCCACATAACGAGTGCGGCACCTGCAGTGTAGGTTGCAACAATTACGAAGCCTTCAAAGACGCCGTTTCCGGTAAACGTCTTGATAACGCCGGGCATTGAACGGAGCCAAGCATAGTAGCCGTATGCAGTAATAACTGCAAGAACTACTGTGAAGTATCTGGTCCAGGTTTCAATCTTGCGTCTGCCTGCGTCGCCTTCTTTAGCAACTCTTTCAAGTGCGGGAATGGCGATTGTTAAAAGTTGCATAATAATCTGGGCTGTGATATAAGGTGAAACTGAAAGTGCGAAGAGAGTACCTCTTGCGAACGCCTCACCTGACAGTATATTCAAATATTGAAACATTGAGCCCTCAGCTGCCTCAAAGGTAGCCTTAAGAACCGCTGAATCAAAATAAGGAACAGGGACAACACAACCTAAACGGAAGAGAACAAGAATCATTACTGTGAACAGAATTTTATGTCTGAGTTCAATAACGTTCCATGCGTTCTTAAATGTCTTAAACATTTAAATCACCTCAGCTTTTCCGCCTGCGGCTTCGATTTTTTCTTTCGCTGCAGCAGAAAAGACAGTTGCTTTTACAGTCACCTTTTTAGTGATTTCTCCACCGCCGAGAATTTTAAGACCGTCATATGCCTTCTTAACTGCATTTGTCTGAAGGAGTGTCTCGATGTCAATAACGTCGCCGTCGTTAAATTTGTCAAGAGCACCAACATTGATTATTGCATATTTAGTAGCAAATTTGCTATTGTCAAAACCTCTCTTAGGAAGTCTTCTGTACGCAGGAATCTGACCGCCTTCAAAGCCGGGTCTTACTCCTCCGCCGGAGCGTGCATTCTGTCCTTTGTGTCCCTTTCCGGCTGTTTTACCGTTTCCGGAACCAGCGCCTCTGCCCTTACGCCATGCGTTTGTTGCTGAGCCTGGTGCGGGTGAAAGTTCATGAAGCTTCATACTTTTCCTCCTTTGCTTTATGAAATTAGTTTGTTAATCAGCCTGTTCAACCTTAACAAGATGCTTTATTACAAATATCTTGCCCTGCAAAGCCGGAGAGTCTTCAAGAACCTTGAAATCTCCGATTTTCTTCAATCCGAGAGAACCGGCAGTTTTAACCTGCTTATCAAGTCTACCTATGAGACTCTTTACAAGTGTAATTTTTACCATCGTTTTTCTCCTTATTTCAGAATTTCTTCGGGCGTCTTATTTCTGATAGCCGCAACTTCTTCAACGGTTCTCAGATTTCTAAGACCTTCAAACGTAGCCTTAACTACGTTAGTGGGATTATTGGACCTGAGACACTTTGTTCTAACGTCCTTAATACCAGCCATTTCAATTACGCTTCTTACCTTACCGCCTGCAATAACACCGGTACCGGGTGCGGCGGGCTTGAGAAGGACTCTGCCTGCTCCGAACTCACCGATGATTTCGTGAGGAATTGACGTTCCCTTCAATGAAACCTCGATAATGTTCTTCTTGGCATCTTCCAATCCCTTTCTAACAGCCTCGGGACGCTCTGCGGCTTTGCCGAGACCGTATCCTACGTGACCGTTTTCGTCTCCAACTACTACAAGAGCTGTGAACTTTCTAACTCTACCGCCCTTAACTGTCTTGGAAACGCTCTTTACATCAACAACGACTTCTTTGAGGTCGAGTGTTGCAGCATCTATTTTACGAGCCATGAATGTAACCGTTCCTTTCTTACAATTAGAATTTCAAGCCGCCTTCGCGTGCCGCATCAGCCAGAGCCTGTACACGTCCGTGGTATACGTAACCGCCACGGTCAAATACTACGTCTGTGATGCCACGTTCAAGGGCTTTCTTTGCAATCATTGTACCGACAGCCTTAGCCGCTTCGATGTTTCCGCCGTATCCTTCAAATTCCTTTTCAAGAGTTGAAGCTGAAAGAAGTGTTACGCCGTTCTCATCATCAATAATCTGCGCGTAGATATTTGTGTTGGAACGGAAAACTGCAAGTCTGGGTCTTGCGCTTGTTCCTGAAATCTTAGCACGAATTCTCTTATGTCTTCTGAGACGCTGTTTGTTAGTATCGATCTTAGTAAACATTTAACTACACTCCTTTCTTTATTTACCGGCCTTACCGGATTTACGACGAATAACCTCGTCAGAGTACTTAATACCCTTACCAAGATATGGTTCGGGAGGTCTCTTGCCTCTGAGCTCTGCTGCAACCTGTCCTACAAGCTGCTTATCAGCACCAGAAACAACGAGCTGGTTAGGTGTGGGGCACTCAATCTTGATTCCCTTAGGTGCATCATACTTTACGTCGTGTGAGTAACCAAGGTTCATAACAAGTGTGTTGCCGTTCATCTGAGCTCTGTAACCACCTTCACTGATTTCAAGAGTCTTCTTGTAACCGTTTGTAACACCCTCAACCATGTTAGCGATGAGTGTTCTGGTCAAACCGTGAAGTGAACGGTTGAGCTTTTCGTCATTAGGACGATTAACAACGATTTCATTTGCTGAAATCTCTACTATCATATTGCTGTGTACAGCCTGAGAAAGCTTTCCGTTAGGGCCTTCAACGTTGATGATACCATCGTTGAAGCTTACCTTTACGCCGGCGGGAATAGCTATTGGCTGCTTACCAATTCTTGACATAGTCTATTCCTCCTTACCAAATGTATGCGAGCACTTCGCCGCCTACATTTTCCTTTCTTGCCTTCTTATCGGTCATAATTCCCTTGGGTGTTGAGATGATTGCGATACCAAGTCCTCTCATAACACTGGGGATATCCTCGCAGCTTGTATAGATACGAAGACCGGGCTTAGATACACGGCGAAGACCTGAAATAATTCTTGTCTTACCGGGTCCGTACTTAAGTGTTACCTTAATAACGCCCTGCTTTGTGTCGTCGATAACCGTGTAGCTCTTGATGTAGCCCTCTTCGAGAAGAATCTCGGCGATAGCCTTCTTAACGTTTGAGCAAGGGATATCAACAGTTTCATGCTTTGCTGAATTTGCGTTTCTAATACGAGTGAGCATATCAGCAATTGCGTCTGTGATTTGCATTTTAATTCCTCCTATTTAGCAATCAGTTTGTTACTTAGCTTTTTTGCCTTTCGCACTTAATAGCTTGATCCGTGTCACTTTGACAGGATTTGGCTTTTACCAGCTAGCCTTTCTTACGCCGGGGATTTCACCCTTGTAAGCAAGTTCTCTAAAGCAGATACGGCAAATACCGTATTTACGAAGATAAGCGTGAGGTCTGCCACAGATCTTGCATCTTGTGTATTCTCTTGTAGAGAACTTCTGCTTTCTCTGCTGCTTGATAATCATCGACTTCTTAGCCATTTACTTATCCTCCTTACTTAGCAAAAGGGGCGCCCATCAGAGCAAGGAACTCACGAGCTTCCTCGTCTGTTGTTGAACTTGTAACGAATACAATGTCCATGCCTCTTATCTTGTCAATTTTTTCATATTCGATTTCAGGGAATATGAGCTGCTCTTTAAGTCCGAGTGTGTAATTTCCTCTGCCGTCGAATGCGTTGGGATTGATACCCTTGAAGTCACGAACTCTGGGAAGAGCAAGGTTGAAGAGTCTGTCAGCAAACTCGTACATTCTTTCTCCTCTGAGTGTAACCTTAGCACCAATCTTAGTGCCCTGACGGAGCTTGAAGTTAGCAACCGACTTCTTAGCAACTGTAGGAACAGCCTTCTGTCCTGTGATAGTGGAAAGGTCTTCGATAACGCTGTCGATTACCTTAGCGTTTTCCTTAGCCTCACCTGCACCTACATTGATAACTATCTTTTCGAGCTTAGGAATCTGCATAACGCTCTTATAGTTATACTTCTTCATCAATGCGGGAGCAACTTCGTTCTTATAAACTTCTGCAAGTCTTGCCATTTAATTGTCCTCCCTCATTATAATGTTTCGCCGCATTTTGCACAAACGCGAACTTTGTCACCGTTATCAAGAATCTTGTTCTGAACTCTTGTACCCTTACCGCACTTATTGCAGTAAAGCTGTACCTTGGAAGCGTAAAGTGCTCCTTCTACCTTTACGATGCTACCAGCCTCACCCTGACGACGAGGCTTTACATGCTTTGTAACAATGTTAGCACCTTCAACAATTACCTTGTTTTCCTTGGGAGAAACTTCAAGCACCTTACCCTTTGTTCCCTTTGAGTTACCGGAAACAACGATTACGGTATCGTCTTTTCTTACATGAATCTTATTCATTTGATCTACCCCCATTAAAGTACTTCGGGTGCCAAGGACAATATCTTCATAAAGTCCTTCTCACGAAGCTCTCTTGCAACCGGGCCAAAGATACGAGTTCCCTTAGGAGTCTTGTCTTCCTTGATTATAACAGCAGCATTTTCATCAAACTTGATGTATGAACCGTCATTTCTTCTGATTCCCTTTACGCTGCGAACGATAACCGCCTTAACGACCTCGCCCTTCTTTACTGCGCCGCCCGGAGCAGCTTTCTTAACAGATGCGACAACAATGTCGCCTATATTGGCATAACGTCTGCCTGTACCGCCAAGCACACGGATGCACATAATTTCCTTTGCGCCGCTGTTGTCGGCAACCTTCATAAGGCTCTGTGTTTGTATCACTGTGTGTATCCTCCTTTAACGGCTTATTTAACCTTCTCGATAATTTTAACGAGACGCCAGTTCTTATCCTTGGAAAGCGGTCTTGTTTCCATGATAAGCACCTTATCGCCTACTTGGCATTCGTTATTCTCATCATGAGCTTTGAATTTTACGGTTTTTCTTACAATCTTGTTGTAAAGAGAATGTTTAACGCTGGTCTCGATTGCAACAACGATGGTCTTGTCCATCTTGTCGGATACAACCTTGCCTACACGAGTTTTTCTAAGTGATCTTTCCATTTTCTATTCTCCTTCCCGCTTAATTCTGCTTGCTTTCAGCAAGTTCTTTCTCTCTGATAGCTGTCATAATTCTGGCGATATCCTTCTTTGTTTCAACTATCTTGTGAGGATTATCAAGCTGATTGATTGCATGCTGGAAGCGGAGATGTAAGAGTGCGTCCTTCTTCTCACGAAGTTCAGCATTAAGCTCTTGGGTAGTCTTTTCTCTTATTTCTGTGATCTTCATTCTGCTACCTCCTCAGCTTCTTTCTTTATAAACTTGCACTTGATAGGAAGCTTGTGTGATGCAAGACGCATAGCTTCCTTTGCCTGCTCTTCAGTGATACCGTCCATCTCGAACAATATTCTGCCGGGCTTAACAACTGCTACCCAGTATTCAGGTGAACCCTTACCGGAACCCATTCGAGTTTCAGCAGGCTTCTCTGTTACAGGCTTATCAGGGAAAATCTTGATCCATACATTACCGCCACGCTTTGTGTAACGAGTCATCGCGATACGGGCTGCCTCAATCTGATTTGAGGTGATCCATGCGGGCTCCTCAGCTACAAGACCAAACTGACCGTATGCAAGAGTGTTTCCACGATATGCACGACCCTTGAGTCTTCCGCGCTGCTGGCGTCTGTATTTAACTCTCTTTGGCATTAACATTATCTCTTTCCTCCTTCTCTGGAAGAACGTTCTCTGCGGCGGGGAGCTTCTGTCTTAACTTCTCTGTTAACAGATGCGTTAAGAACCT
>JAZSLY010000154.1:0-2771 GCA_045535585.1 Eubacteriales bacterium | reverse complement strand
GCTACGTTGGCAGAATTACCAAGGTCAACGTAGAGCCCGTTACCGACCTTCTTGAAAAGGGCTATATCCCCGTTATTTCAACCGTGGGATGCGACAAGGAGGGCAATATCTACAATATCAACGCCGACACCGCCGCATCGTTTATCGCAGGCGCTCTCGGTGCTGAAAGCCTTATCGCAATGACGGATATTGCAGGAATTTTAAGGGACAAGGACGACCCCGACTCCCTTATATCAAAGATAGACCTTGACGACGCCAAGACTCTCTTTGAAGAGGGCGTTATTTCGGGCGGTATGATACCCAAGGTAGAGTGCTGTGTCGAGGCAATAGAGAGGGGAGTTAAGAAGGTATTCATCATCGACGGACGCCTTCCTCACGCAATTCTCATCGAGACCCTTACCGACGAGGGCGCAGGCACTATGGTCGTAAGAAAGAAATAGAGGTTTTTTATGAATATTCAGGAAAAGGATAAACAATTCGTTGCCAATACCTACAACCGCTTTCCCCTGACACTTGTGTCGGGCGTTGGCGCAAGAGTAGTGGATAGCGAGGGCAAGGAATACATAGATCTCGGCACGGGAATTGCCGTAAACACCTTCGGCGTGAACGACGAGGAGTGGAAAGAGGCGGTAATCGCACAATTAGGCAAAATTCAGCACACCTCGAACCTTTTCTATTCCGAGCCTGCGGCACTTCTTGCAGAGGAGCTTTGCAAGAGAACGGGTATGAAGAAGGTATTCTTCTCAAACTCGGGCGCAGAGGCTAACGAGACCGCCGTTAAGGTGGCAAGAAAGTACGCCGCCGACAAAAAGGGCGGTGAATACAACGTAATAATCACCCTTGTCAACAGCTTCCACGGAAGAACTATCTCAATGCTTGCCGCAACGGGTCAGGATGCCTTCCACCACGACTTTCTTCCTTTAACGGAGGGCTTCGTGTACGCCGAGGCAGGCGACCTTGAGGGCGTGAAGAAATTAGTCCTTGAAAACAAGGTTGCGGGAATTATGGTAGAGACGGTGCAGGGCGAGGGAGGCGTGCTTCCCCTCAGTGACGAATTTGTCCTGGGTATTGCGGATATATGCAAGAAGGAGGACATCGCCTTTATCGTTGACGAGGTACAGACGGGTAACGGACGTACGGGTGCGCTTTATAGCTATATGAACTACGGCGTTACTCCCGATATCGTTTCCACCGCAAAGGGACTTGGCGGAGGACTTCCTATCGGCGCTTGTCTCCTTGGCGAAAAGGTAGAGAACACCCTGAAATTCGGCGACCACGGCTCCACCTTCGGCGGAAATCCTGTGGCTTGCGCAGGTGCACTTAATATCCTCAAGAGACTTGACGACACGCTTCTCTCGGAGGTCAGAAAAAAGAGCGAATATATTGTGTCCACACTTTCTCAAAACGAGGGCGTAATCAGCATTACGGGTCGTGGCTTTATGCTTGGAATAGAATGCAAGCGTGACGCCGCCGAGGTGTTGAAGGACGCAAGAGAGGGCGGAGTGATTGCCATAAAGGCGAAGAACAAGGTACGCCTTCTGCCACCCCTCAATATTTCATGGGAGGATTTAAGGCTGGCACTTGACGTGCTTTCACGCGCCTTGAAAGGAGAGTAAAATGGAAAATTTAAAGGGACGGAGCTTTTTAAAGCTTCTTGATTATACACCCGACGAAATAGGCTATCTTCTTGACCTTGCTTCCGACCTGAAGGCGAAGAAGAAGGCAGGTATCCCTCACCGTCTTTGCGAGGGAAAGAATATAGCCCTGATTTTTGAAAAGACCAGCACCCGCACGAGATGCGCCTTTGAGGTTGCCGCCCGTGACCTTGGTGCAGGTGTGACCTACCTTGACCCCCAAAGCTCACAGATTGGCAAAAAGGAGTCTATCGCCGACACCGCCCGTGTGCTTGGCAGAATGTTTGACGGCATTGAGTACAGAGGCTTTGGACAGCAGATAGTGGAAAACCTTGCAAGATATGCAGGTATTCCCGTGTGGAACGGACTGACGAACGAGTTCCACCCCACCCAGATTCTTGCGGATTTCCTTACTATAAAGGAGCATTTCGGCAGGCTTGAGGGAATTAATCTCGTCTATATGGGCGATGCCCGTTACAATATGGGTAACTCTCTGCTCGTCGGCTCGGCAAAGATGGGCGTAAACTTTACCGTCTGCGCTCCCGCACAGTATTTCCCGTCCCCCGAGCTTCGTGCCAAGGCGGACTCTTTTGCACTCACCTCGGGCGCAAAGCTTAATTATACCGAGAACGTTCACGAGGCTGTGGAAAACGCCGACGTTATCTACACGGACGTCTGGGTTTCCATGGGAGAGCCCGACGAGGTGTGGGAGGAAAGACTCCGCGCGCTTCTGCCTTATCAGGTGAATAGCACGCTGATGTCAATGGCAAAGCCCACCACCGTGTTTATGCATTGTCTGCCTGCCTACCACGACCAGAACACCGCCGTGGGACAGTGGGTTTTTGAAAAGTTCGGAATTAAGGAATTAGAGGTCACCAACGACGTGTTTGAAAGTCCTCAAAGTATAGTTTTCGATGAAGCGGAAAACAGAATGCACACTATAAAGGCGGTTATGGCTGCCACCCTGTAAAAGAAAGGGCTGCTTAAAAACTCTAATGATGTGACCCCAAAAAGTTAGACTTTTTATAGCGTAGTAGTTTTGATGACTGCTACGCTGTTTTTATGCAGCCAAGGTGATGAGCCGATATTGTACCGGACTCATCCAGCCAAGTTTTTCTTTAATTCTTTTTTCGTTGT
>JAZSLY010000095.1:0-20959 GCA_045535585.1 Eubacteriales bacterium | reverse complement strand
ATGATATACACGCCTTTGGCGTGATTTGGCTATCGAATCTAATATCTTGCCGCACCCCCACCTTTGCGCAAAAAACCTATCACGCACGTGATAGGTTTTTCTCTTCTAATCCTTTTTTACGCTATTTTGCAAATAGGTGTAAAGCTTTTTGTCGGCGCGCTTCCACAGGTGGAGGTGGTAGAGTATTTCGTCGAGGTGCATAAGTATTACGGCGCCTTTTCCCAATCGGTTACTATAGTGGCGGAACCAGTCCGCAGAGGTAAAGCTCTTCCAATCAGGGTCGGAAAAGCAATGCGCCTTTTTGTTATTTATGAAAAAAAGCTTTACGGCGAGGGGGCGAAGCTTACTATATTCCCTCGGAGAAATATCGCGGAAGATATCGGGGCAGGCAGAAGGCTTTACCCTTTGGGTTTCTCTGTCTATGGTGATGGGAAAGTGCTCCCATGAAAACTTGTTTTCGTCAAAATGCAATTTGATAAGCATACCGAATTCGGTGTGGTTCTGTATTCGCTGATAGTTGGTATCAAAAATAAAGTTTCCAAGAGAATAGAAAATAATTTTTTCCCCCACAGTTTCGTAATTCTGGGTAACGTGGGGATGATGCCCCACCACGATATCTGCACCGTATTCGAGAAACTCGTGATACCTCTTTCGGACGCTGGGCAGAGGGATACTGGAAAACTCTTCTCCTGCGTGTGCAATAACTATGCACCATCTGTTTTTCTCCTTGATCTTCCGTATATTCTTTTTTATCGCTTCGGTGTCGGTATACATAACGCAACCGGGGGAATTCTCTCCCGCTTCTATAAAATCCTCCACCTTATAAGTCACGCCAAACATACCTATTCCGCCTGCTTCGTCTATAATAACGGGAGTGGCGGCTTCAGTTTTGTTCATACCTGCGCCAAAAATCCTGCAGTTATTTTCGTTTGCAAGGCGGACGGTGTCGGCAAGACCCTTTGCGCCGCAGTCTAAAACGTGGTTATTTGCAATGGAATAAATATTTGCGTGAATCGAATTAAGACAGTTTACGGCTCTCGGGTCGCTGGCGTGGGTAAGACTGCTGTCAACCGATACGTCTCCTGCAGTAAGCGGACTTTCAACGTTGGCGGTGACGTAGTCTGATTTTTGCAAGAACTCAACCACCCTGGAGTCGATAAAATCAGGATTTTGCCACGCATCTTTAAAATACTTGGAAAAAGCAATATCTCCCGTAAATGCAATGCTTGTCATAAGGTGTCTCCCCCGTTTTGAACTTGATTTTGCACCGATAACATATTAACATTAAACAAATATATTGTCAATGCTTTTTCGGGCAAGCTTCAATGGAATTATACTTACCTTCGCCCAACAACAAGGTGTGTTCACCTCATTCGCGATATGCGTTTTACACGGTGAAAGTCGCAGGGCAAATATAATAGCTTTTGCGGAATGAAACTGTCACGCCAAGCTCAAAAAATCATATCTTTTGTCCACACAACAAGCATTGACAAAAAGCGACAATGGTGGTATAATTGGTCGTATAGTTGCGAGGCATAAGGTTTAGATGCAACTTATTTTGGCGATATACTCACTCTGTTCGTGCGATATATTTTCACTCTGTTCAAATGCGATATAACTCCGCTTTGCTCCGTTGCGATATAATATAAATTCCCTTTTCTCGTCCTGAAGGGACATATCGCACCTTTAGGTATATCGCATACGCAAGGATATATCGCAAATTCCGTCAGGAATTTATATCGCTGCGTTGCTTATGCAACGCAATAATACGTATATAATAAGGAGAAAAAAAGAAATGTTAGAAAAAATACTTGACGCCGTTTTAAGCTGGGTCACAACCTCAGGCTTACGTCTCATTGTCGCGTTGTTCGTTTTGTTCATTTCCTTTAAGCTGATTAACTTCTTTTCAAAGAAAATTTTGTCGGCTATGGAAAACAAAAAGGTTGACAAAACAATTTCAAAAACCATTGCCTACGTTTTCAAGATTGGATTAAAGTGCCTCGTTGCAATTTGTCTTGTAGGCTTCGTAGGCATTGACACAAGCGGAATCACAGCTCTCGTTACCTCGCTGGGCGTCTGTGCCGGTCTGGCAGTCAACGGCGCTCTTTCAAACCTTGCCGGAGGAGTTCTTCTGATAATAACCCGCCCGTTCAAAGTGGACGACTTTATTGAAGCACAGGGTTATTCGGGAACGGTAGAGGATATTCACATAATAAGCACAAAAATCATTACTCCCGACAACAAGGTAATTTACATTCCCAACGGAGCGCTTTCGTCGGGTAATATTGTAAACTACTCGGAGAAAGATACAAGAAGGGTTGACCACACCTTCTCTATCAGCTATTCCAACGACTTTTCAAAGGCAAAGGACATTATTACCGAAATCTGCGAAAGTCACGAGCTGATTCTCAAGAACCCAGCTTTCACCGTGAGAGTATGTGCCCATAACGCCAGCAGCATAGATATTGTTACAAGGGTATGGGTGAAATCCGAAAATTACTGGCAGGTGCATTTTGACCTTCTTGAATCGGTTAAGACAGCGTTTGACAAGGAAGGCATCGAAATCCCGTTCAATCAGCTTGACGTTCACGTAAAACAATAAAATACATATAAAAGGGCAGAGAATTTTGAATCGTTCTCTGCCCTTTTGGTCAGCGTGCAATATATCAGAGCTCAAAAACCTCTTGTTCATTGGCTTCGGTAAGTGTAGCCTTTACGAATGCTGAAAACCAATTTTAACAGACGAAATGGCAGATATGCTATTGCAGTTTTCGTTTGTTGGTGGTATAATTCTTACAAAGCAATTCAAAGTTCGGGAGAAAAGCTATGTTTGATTATATTAAAAATATAAGAGTTATTTCTTCCTTTCACGGAGAGGTTAAGTCCTACGGCGAAATCAACGCCAGGGCAAGCCACGGCTTTATAATAAAGCTGGGGGGAAGCACGGACTATTTCTTCGGTGATAAACACCTTTGCGTAAAGGAAGGTGAAATGATATTTTTGCCCAAGGGTGTATCCTACAAATATTCTAAAACAGAGCAGGAAAACAACCTTTACATCTCTATAAATTTTGAAGCGGATTTTGAAAACGCTGAGCCTGCCGTATATTCTCTTGATAATTTTCACGGCGCAAGCCACATTTTTCAGAGCTTTTCGGAGCAGTGGCGATTCGGTGACGCGTCGGACAAGTATAAATGTCAATCCGTCTTTTTTGACCTTTTGTCCTACGTTTCTAAAATAGAGCACCTGCAAAGCCTTGACAAAAACCGTTACCATTTGATAGACCCTGCCGTAGAGTATATGAAAAAGCACATATACGACGGAGACTTTAAGATAAACGCCCTGCACAAGCTTTGCGGAATTTCGGACACCTATTTCAGAAGGATATTCGAGTCAAGGTTCAATATGACCCCTCAGGAATACGTAGTGAAGGAGCGCATCTCCCTGGCAAAGTCGGTTATAGAAAGCGGTGACTATATGACCATTGGAGAGGTGGCGGAGTCTGTGGGCTACAACGACCCGTTGTATTTCAGCAAGGCTTTTAAAAAAATATACGGATACTCCCCCTCTAAAATAAACAAAAAAGGAGCACAGATACAATGAACGTTTTATCAATCGGCAACAGCTTTTCAATGGATGCACAAAGATATATACATAGAATTGCAAGGGCGGACGGCTTTGCCCTTACCACCGTCAACCTTTATATAGGAGGATGCGCCCTCTCCCGTCACCATAGAAATATGTTAAGCGAGGAGCGTGCCTACGAGCTTGAAGTCAACGGAGAGCGCTCGGGCTTCTTCGTGTCGCTGAAGGAGGCGCTTTTAAATAGAGACTGGGACATTATCACGCTTCAGCAGGTGAGTGGCTTTTCCGTGAATTACGACACCTATCAGCCGTACCTGAACGAGCTTGTGTCCTACGTGAGAAAATTTGCGCCAAAGGCGAAGCTTGCCATACATCAGACATGGGCATATGAGGAGGGCTCGGAGCGCCTCGTGAAAGAATTGGGCTATAAGAGCCACGCCGATATGTTTACCGACGTCGAGAAGGCGTATGAGAAGGCGGCGAAGGACGTGGGCGCCGATATGATAATCCCCTCGGGTGAGGCTTTAGAGAGGCTTATTTCAAAGGGCGTGGAAAAAGTGCACCGCGACACTTACCATTTAAGCTACGGGCTTGGCAGGTACACCGTGGGACTTCTGTGGTATTCCGTTCTGTCGGGAAACGATATAACAGAAAACACCTTTGCCGACCTTGACGAAGAGGTCAGCGAGCGTGAAATTGCGCTGGCAAAGGAAAGTGTAAGTGAAACCGTAAAAAATATATAAAAGAGGGCACGCAAATGAGAGAATACGAAAGACTTGACAAAATCAGCGAAGGAAGAGAGCCTCAAAGGGCGTACTATATTCCCTACGACTCTCTTGAAAAGGCGCTTGCAGGCAAGAGAGAGGATTCTGCATTTTACAGACTTCTCAACGGAGACTGGCGCTTCAAGTATTTTGAAGACGGCGTTGCCGAGGCGGTGGACGAGTGGGACACCATTCCCGTTCCGTCCTGCTGGCAGATACACGGCTATGACAAAATATGCTATACCAATTCCAACTACCCCTTCCCCATTGACCCGCCCTACGTGCCCGACTCAAACCCCTGCGGAGTATACAATACCTCCTTTACCCTTGACGGCAATTGGGCAAAAAGGGAGACCTATATCGTTTTCGAGGGAGTAAGCTCCTGCATCTATCTCTATATAAACGGAGAGTACGTAGGCTTTTCCGAGGGCTCTCATCTGCAAGCGGAGTTTGATATATCCCTCTTCGTTCAGGAGGGTGAAAACACCCTTGAGGCAAAGGTGTTCAAGTGGTGCAGCGGAAGCTACCTTGAGGACCAGGACTTTTTCAGATTCAGCGGAATTTTCCGTGACGTTTACCTTTTGTCGAGAGAGAAAGGACACTTGAGGGATATCAGCGTCAAGGCTGACACGAAAAGCATTATAGTCTCCGCAAAGGATTATACGATATACGACGGAGAAAACAAGGTGGCAGACCTGACAAAGCCTATCCTCTGGAATGCGGAAAACCCATATTTATACACGGTGGTAGTTAAGGGAGAGAGTGAATTCATTCCAATCAAGGTTGGTATGCGTGAAATATCGGTATCCGACGAATACGAGCTTTTGATAAACGGCGTCAGCGTAAAATTGAAGGGTGTCAACCACCACGACACCAACGCCTACCGCGGATACGTTATGAGCGACGGGGAATTGAGAGAGGACCTTGAAAAAATGAAGGAGCTCAATATAAACACGGTGCGTACCTCTCACTATCCGCCCACGCCTGAATTTTTGAATATGTGTGACGAGATGGGCTTCTACGTAATAGACGAGACGGATATCGAGACTCACGGCTTCGTTGCGAGAAACACGGGATACGCTTGGGATGACGCAGAGCACCCTGAGGATTGGATACACAGTATGCCCGAGTGGGAAAATTCCTTCGTGGAGCGTGCCGAAAGAATGTACGAGAGGGACAAAAACCACCCCTGTGTCATTATGTGGTCCACGGGCAACGAAAGCGGACACGGAATAAATCACAAGAAGATGATATCCTACCTGCGAGAAAAAGACCCCACGCGCCTTATACACTGTGAGGACTCGTCAAGGAAGGGCTATCACGGCGTTGCCGACGTAGTTTCCCGTATGTATATCGGAACGATAGCGTTGGAAAAGGATTTCATAAATAACGAGTCTATCCCATACCCCATATTCCTTTGCGAGTATGCGCACGCTATGGGCAACGGACCGGGTGACGTCTACGATTATATGGAGCTTATGTATAAGTATCCCAAGTTTATCGGAGGATGCATCTGGGAGTGGGCAGACCATACCGTTATAAAGGACGGCGTTCCGCTTTACGGCGGAGATTTCGGTGAGCTGACCCACGACGGCAACTTCTGCTGTGACGGACTTGTGTTCTACGACAGAAGCTTCAAGGCAGGCTCTTACAATGCGAAATATTCCTATCAGTACTTTAACAGTGAATATAGGGAGGGCAAAATCCGCCTGACCAACTATTACGACTTTACAAACCTTAACAAATATCAGTTCAGGCTTGAAAAGGTGGTGGACGGCAAGGTGGTGGAAAGCGCAATTCGCGTCTTTGACCTGCCCCCTCACGAAACGGCAGAGTTCGACCTGCCCTTCACCCCCGACGCAGAGTGCACGCTGGGCGTTTATCTCAACGTTATTCAGCTTGACGGAGACTATGAGCGTGGCTTTATTCAGCACGAAATAAGAAGCGTGGAGGTAAAGGTGGAGGAAGGCGACGCCCTTTGCCTTCTTGACGACGGAAAAAGCATCTGTGCCGAAACGGCAGACACGAGATATACCATTTGCAAGAGGACGGGAAGCATCACCTCTATCGTAAAGCAGGGTGAAGAGCTCCTCTCATCCCCCGTGCGTCTTACCGCTTGGCGTGCGCCCACCGATAACGACAGGCATATCAAATACAACTGGGGGCTTTTTGAGGATAATTTGAGCGCCATTAACCTGAACCGCCTTTTCAGCAAGGTCTATTCCTGCGAGATGCAGGGCAACACGGTTACGGTTACGGGCAGTCTTGCAGGCGTTTCCCGAATACCCTTTTTATATCACAAAACGAAATATCAGTTCTTTGAAGGTGGTGTGAGAGTCACCCTTGAAGGCGAGATAAACGAAAAAATAAACTGTCCCTTCCTGCCAAGGCTTGGCTTTGAATTTACCCTGAACCGAGAGAACGACGGCTTCACCTATTTCGGTATGGGCGACGGGGAAAACTACTGTGATATGTGCCGACACGCAAGGGTCGGCAGGTACAGAAGCAATGCAGAGCAGGAATACGTAAACTACATAATGCCTCAGGAGCACGGCAACCATACGAGAGCGCGGGTGCTGACGATGGATTGCGGAGTGGAGTTCGTGGGAGAGCGCGAATTTGAATTTGCGGTGTCCCAGTACACCTCGGAGGCGCTGACGGAAGCGAAGCACGTAAACGAGCTTAAAAAGAACGGCAAGACCAACGTCCGTGTGGACTATAAGGTGTCGGGCATCGGCTCTGCAAGCTGCGGTCCGGAGCTTTTGGAAAAGTACAGACTTGGACGGGGTAAGGTGAATTTCTCGTTCTTTATCAAATAATTAAATAAAAGGAGTAAATATTATGAAATTAGGAGTTTTCAGTCCTGCGTTGGCACATATGACCTTTAAGGAAATGGTAGAATATCTTGCCACTCAGGGCGTTCAGCAGTTAGAGATGGGTGCGGGAGGCTGTCCCGGAAAAGCCCATTTTGACCCCGCGGTGCTTCTGGCAGACGAAAAGAAGATAGACGAAATAAAGCAAATTCTTGCCGACAACAATATGTCTATTGCGGCAATCAGCGCCCACGGAAACCCCGTGCACCCCAACAAAGAGATTGCAAAGGCGTACCACGACGACTTTGAAGGCGCCGTTCTCCTTGCCGAAAAGCTTGGGGTAGATACTATCGTGGGATTTTCGGGATGCCCGGGTGACTGCGAGACCAGTGAGAGACCCAACTGGGTAACCTGCTCATGGCCCGTTGACTACCTTGAAATACTCAAATGGCAATGGGAAAAGAAGCTTATCCCCTACTGGAAGGAAGAAGTGAAGTTCTGTAAATCTCACGGCATAAAGAAGATAGCCTTTGAGATGCACCCCGGCTTCTGCGTTTATAACACAGCTACCGTTCTGAGAATGAGAGAGGCAGTAGGCGATATCATCGGTGCAAACGTTGACCCAAGCCACCTTCTCTGGCAGGGTATGGACCCCGTAGAAGTAATCAAGGTACTTGGAAAGGCCGGCGCTATCCACCATTTCCATGCAAAAGACACCAAGATAGACCAAGCCAACACCGCCGTCAACGGAGTTCTTGACGTAGGTCACTACGGAAACATTCTCGATCGTTCATGGGTATTCAGGACGGTGGGCTATGGAAACGGCAAGGAAATGTGGAACGCTATTATCAGCACCCTGAAGGCATCAGGCTACGACGGCGTGATAAGCATAGAGCACGAGGACTCCCTGATGAGCTCGAAGGAAGGAATTGAAAAGGCAATAAGCTTCCTGAAGGAAGTTATTATATACGAAAAGCCCGGAGCTATGTGGTGGGCATAGGAGAAAAAACTAAATGAAGATATGTATAATTCAGCCCCCCTATTCAACCGACCATTCACGTTCGGAGGAGTATTTTAAAACCGAATGTGAACTCCTTGACCGATGTGACGGAACTATGGATATTATCGTCCTGCCTGAGATGACCGATATGCCCTGCCTTTGCAAAACCAAGGAGGAAAGACTGTGGAGCATTGAGCACTTTAACGAGGCTATTTTGAAGAAAGCGAAGGAGACGGCAAAAAGATGTCACTCCATTCTCTTTATCAATGCCCGCTACAAAGCTGAGGGCGGCTACAGAAACACCACCTACGCCATTGACAGAAACGGAGAAGTAAAGGGGCTATATTTCAAGACACAGCTCGTACCAAACGAAATGAAGCAAGAGGAGATGGACGTCTCCTACGAACTCGCACACGACGAGCCCACGGTAGTGGAAATAGAGGGCTTAAAATTCGGCTTTTTGACCTGCTACGATTTCTATTTCTACGAGAACTACGCCAATATGGCAAGATATGGTCTTGATGCCATAATCGGATGTTCACATCAAAGAAGCGACACCCACGATGCCACTGAAATTATGTGCAGATTTCTTGCCTATAACACCAACGCCTACGTTCTTCGCTCCTCGGTTTCAATGGGAGAAAAGTCGGAGGTAGGCGGAGGAAGCATGGTAGTTTCTCCCAACGGCACAGTGCTTCTCAATATGAAAAGCCGTGCAGGGCTTGAAACGGTGGAAGTGGATTTCTCCAAAAAACATTTTAAGCCTGCGGGCTTCGGCAATCCCCCGTCGGCTCACTACGAATACGTAGAAAAGGGACGACGTCCCTATAAATACAGACCTGCGGGCAGCGCCATCGTACCGAACGATATTGAAATGCCCTACCCGAGAGTATGTGCACACCGCGGCTTTAACTCGGTTGCACCGGAAAACTCTATGGCCGCCTTCGGTGCCGCCATAGCTATGGGGGCAGATGAGATAGAGTTCGACCTTTGGGCAACTGCCGACGGTGAAATAGTGTCCTCTCACGACCCAAATCTTGAGCGTGTAAGCACAGGAAGGGGGCTTATTTACGAGCACACAATGGCAGAACTTCTCGAATACGATTTCGGCATCAAATTCGGAGAGAAATTCAGAGGGCTCAAAATAGTTGCCTTTGAAGAAATACTCAAAAAATTTGCCTGTCACGCAGTCATGAATATACACATTAAAACTGTGGACAACAAATGTGAATACGGCCCTGAGATATTGAAAAAGATTCTCTCCCTCATAGAAAAATACGATTGCAAAAATCACGTATACTTCACAAGCGGGAACGATAATTTTCTTAAATTAGCGAAGGCTCTTGCACCTGACATACATTGTTGCGTAGGTGCAGGCGACGAGCCTTGGCGTATGGTTGAACGTGCAATAAAATACGGTTGTGAAAAAGTTCAGCTCTTCAAGCCTCACTTCAATCAGGAAATGATAGACCTTGCCCACAGAAATGGCATTATCTGCAACGTTTTCTGGTCGGACGAAGAAGAGGAAGCAAAGGAATTTCTCAATATGGGAATCGACACGATACTTACAAACGACTACAACTTGATTTCACAGGCGATAAAGTCCAAAGATGACTTACGGGTAATAAAATTATGAACGAAACAATAAAGAAAAAATTACAATTTATCCTCGGCGTTGCCATATGTATGGCGCTCGCCGTCGTCTCGGTAATGCTGGAAAGGCTGATACCGGGTGAAATACTTGGCGCGTCCATTATAGCGCTGTTTATGGGAACTATTATCAACAGCTTTTTCCACCCAAGCTGGATAAAGCCTGCCCTGAAATTTACCTCCAAGAAGATTTTGAAGGGCGCAATTATCCTGCTTGGCGCTTCCCTTTCGGTGAGCACCATTATGTCGGTGGGTAAAATGACCTTTTTCGTAATGATATTTACCTTCCTTATGTGCTTTGGAGGCGGATATTTCATAAGACGGCTTTTCGGGCTGAACTGGAAATTATCAAATCTCATTTCGGCAGGCACGGGAATTTGCGGCGGCTCTGCCGTGGCGGCAATCGCCCCCGTTATTGACGCCGACGACAAGGATATTGCCTTTGCAATGTCCTCCACCTTCCTTTTCGATATGATTATGATTGCTATATACCCCATTCTGGGAAGGCTTCTCGGGATGACGGATATCGCCTACGGCATATGGGCAGGCACGTCGGTTAATGACACCGCAAGCGTAGTGGCGTCGGGCTATGCCTTTTCCGAGGTGGCAGGCGACTTTGCCACTATGGTAAAGCTTACCCGTACTATTGCAATCATTCCCACGGTGCTCGTCTTTGCCTATATCGGCACACGCATAAAGCAAAAGGAATTGAAGAGCGCCGGCGATGGAAAAAAGGTAAATGTTCTCAAAATTATTCCTTGGTTTATCGCGGGATTTCTTGCCCTTGCTATCGTAAACAGTATAGGCTTCATTCCCACCGAGGTATCGGGGGTTATGAAGAGCGCAAGTAAGTTCCTTATGGTAACGGCGCTGGGCGCTATCGGACTTGGAACAAGCCTTACCGACTTTAAACGGGCAGGGCTTTCGCCTATGTTCTACGGCATCACAATCGATACGCTGGTGACCCTGACGGCGCTGGCGGTAATCTGGTTTATGGGGTTAATGTAAAATGCTGACGAATTATCACACTCACACTACTTATTGCGACGGGGAAAACACTCCCGAGGAAATTATTTTATACGCCATTGAACGTGGCTTTGACGCCATAGGCTTTTCGGGGCACGGCTACACTCCCTTCGACCTTAGGTACTGTATGAAGGACACCGAGGGGTACAAAAGGGAAATTAACGCCCTGAAGGAAAAATACTCACACAAAATAGAAATCCTCTGCGGTACGGAGGAGGACGCCATGTCCCCCCACTCCCGTGACGGCTTTGACTACGTGATAGGAAGCTCACACTATTTCTGCCACGGCGGTAAATACTATCCCATCGACTCGGGCTACGATTATTTCAAGGAGTGCCTTGGCGTTTTTGATTACGATATTCCACGCCTTGCCGAGACCTATTATAGCACCTTTGCAGACTACGTTATGAAGCACCGCCCCCATATCATCGGGCACTTTGACCTTATAACCAAGTTTGACGAGCTTGATACTCCCCTTTTCCTGAATAACGGGGAATATATGAAGATTGCAGAAAAATACATAAAAGCCCTCTCGAGAGTTTCCGTTTTCGAGGTGAACACGGGGGCTATGGCGAGAGGATTAAGAAAAACGCCATACCTTGGCGAAGAGCTTCTTTCCGTTCTGAAACGGGAGGGGGGCGAGGTAATTCTCTCCTCGGACAGCCACGCCGTCTCCACCCTTGACTATAAATTCGGGGAAATGGAGCACCTGCTTCGAGAGGCTAAATTTGACTACGTGCTTGAATTGCACGGAAACGGCTTTGAAAAAAGATATATAAATATTTAACGGAGGAACGGGAATGAGATATTCAAATGCTTTCGGGGACAAGGCGTCCAAGATATTTTTAGGAACGGCGTATTTCGGCGACGGAATTGGTGAAGAAGAGGCGTTTGCCATAATGGACCGCTTCCGCGCGCTTGGCGGAACGCACATTGACACCGCACGCCTTTACGCAAACGGCGAGTCGGAGAGAATAGTGGGCAAATGGCTTCACGACAGAGGTGCGTCGGAGATGCACGTTTTCACCAAGGGCGGTTACTACGACCCCGACAAGAACGAAAAGCCGAGAGTGACGGCGGAGGATATCGCCTCCGACCTTGAAAAGAGTCTTGAAGCCCTTGGGTGCGACAATATAGAATTCTACTGGCTCCACCGTGACGACAGAACGGTTGACCCCGCCGAGATAATAGAATTGATGAACGGCTTCGTCAAGGCAGGTAAGATTAAAAAGTTCGGCGCGTCCAACTGGCAATCCGACAGAATAAAGATGGCAAACGAGTACGCAAAGAAAAACTCCCTTATGGGCTTTTCTGCAAGCCAGATAAGATTTAACCCTGCCTACTGTCTCGGTGAAAGAGGTGGGCTCGTGGGTATGGACAAGGAGGAGTTCCGTTTTTACAGCTCGGCGTCTCTTCCCGTGGTAGCCTATTCCTCTCAGGCAAAGGGCTTCTTCTCAAAGGTGGCAGAGGGAGGCGTAGAAGCGCTTTCCGAAAAGGCGAAAAAGCGCTATTTGTGTCAGGAAAACCTTGACAAAGCCGAATATATGAAAACCCTTGCCGAAAAATATAATTGCTCTGTGGGAGCTATCGTTTGCGGAGCATTGTGCTCTATTTCCGCCCCCGACACCTTCCCCGTAATCGGCGGAAGCCGAATTTCACAGATTGAGGACTCTATGTCGGGCGGTGACGTAGTGCTGACCGAAGAGGAGCAACGCGTGATTTTCCGCGAGATTATGGAGTAGGAAATGAAGCTTGAGAAGATTGGTAAAATAAGGGACGGGCGTCAGGACGGCGCTATTTCAAACGGTTTCCTTTTCAGCTTTAACCACAAGGGAGAGTGCACCGTATACAGAATGGAGGACTTGGAGTCCGAAGAAATCTTTGCCGAGTTCACTCTCGACAGATGCGACGAGCTTGTGCCTCACGGCAACTCGGTCTCATTCGGGTGCGAATATTTCCATGAGGGAGACGAGTTCCCCCTACTTTACACCAATATATACAATAACTACGCAAAGGAAGAAAATAGACTTGAGGGTGTCTCTCTCGTATACAGAATTCAAAGAGAGAAGAACGCCTTTTCCTCCACCCTCGTTCAGATAATTCAGGTAGGCTTTACAAACGACCGCTCTCTTTGGCGCTCCGATAGTGAGGACAGAAGACCCTACGGCAACTTTACCGTGGACAAGGAAAATGGGCTTTTGTACGCCTTTACTATGAGGGACGGCACTCACTCCACAAGGTACTTTGCTTTCTCCCTCCCCCGTCTTTGCGACGGAGAGGTGTGGGAGAAATACGGAGTGAAAAGGGTAGTTCTTGAAAAAGAGGATATATTGCACTATTTTGACTGTGACTATCATCACTACGTTCAGGGTGCCACTTGTCACGGCGGAAAGATTTATTCTCTTGAGGGCTTTACCGACAGCGTCGAAAATCCGCCTGCTATACGGGTTATCGACACGGAAAAGAAAAAGGAAACCGACTTTGCACGCTTTTGTGACCTCGGCACGAATATAGAGCCCGAAATGATAGACTTCCACGACGGCACCTGCTATTATTCGGACCACCTCGGCAACGTGTACAGTCTGATTTTTTAAAGCAATATAAAAGGAGAACGATATGACAAACGCAAAAAAAGTTTTTGAAACGATTGACAGACTGGAAGAGAATTATATAAAAATCCTTGAGGAATTCTGCCTTATTGAAAGTCCCACCGATTATAAAAAGGGTGTAGACGCCGCAAGTGAATATATAGTTAAGATAGCAGAGAGCTTCGGCTGGAAGGTGGAAAGGCACGTTGAGAGCGTTGCAGGAGATGCTTTCTGCATCACTATGAATCCCGACGCCAAGGGGGCACCCGTATGCCTTTCGGGACACGTAGACACGGTGCACCCCGTTGGACTTTTCGGCACTCCTGCGGTAAAAATCGACGGGGAGAAAATATACGGCCCCGGAGTTGCCGACTGTAAGGGCGGTATAATATCAGCCCTTTTGGCTATGGCGGCGCTCTGCGAGGAAAATTACACCGACAGACCGATAAAGCTCATATTGCAATCCGACGAGGAGACAAGCAGTGCCGAGAGTAACAAGGGAACGGTCAGGTTTATGTGCGACTGCGCCCGCGGTGCAGCGGCGTTTTTAAACTGTGAGCCCGCAACGAAAGGTACTGCGGTAGTTAAGAGAAAAGGTATTGCAAAATACGTATTCAAGGTGACAGGCAGGGCGGCACACGCTTCTATTTGCTACAGTGGCGTCAGCGCTATTGCAGAAGCGTCCCACAAAATATTAGAGCTGGAAAAATTGAAGGACAAAGACGGAATTACCGCAAATTGCGGTTTGATTTCGGGCGGTACAAAAATAAACACAGTGCCCGAGGAATGTACCTTCAAGGTGGATTTCAGGTTTTCAAACGACGAGGAGCTGAAAAAAGTTCAGGAGATTGCAAAGAAAGTGGCGGACACCTCATTTATAGAGGGCTCGTCCTGTGAGCTTACTCTCGCTTCCCTCAGGGATGCTATGCCTCTTTGCGACACCAACCTCGCTCTTCTTGAAAACGTAAATAAAATTTTTGAAAAGGTAAATTTATCGACTCTGAGTGCCCGTTCAGCAGGCGGAGGGTCGGACGCCGCATATACGACAAACTGCGGTATTCCCACTCTTGATTCACTTGGCATTGAGGGCGCAAAGTTTCATTCAAAGGAGGAATACGCAACGCTTTGCTCTCTTAAAGACTCTGCCATGAGACTTGCGGCAATCTGTCTTTACATATAAGGAGAAAAGCAAATGTATGACTTGTTAATAAAGAACGGAGCTATCATTGACGGCACGGGCTCGCCCGCATTTCACGGAGATATTGCGGTAAAGGACGGCAAGATAGTCAGAATAGCACGGAATATCAGGGAGGAAAGCCGTGAAACGATAGATGCCGATGGGCTTACGGTTACACCCGGTTTTATTGACTCCCACAGTCATTCGGACAACGCCCTCTTCGCTTATCCCGATATGGTAGAAAAAATCGAGCAGGGCATCACCACCTCGGTAGGAGGTCAATGCGGAGGCTCGGTAGCGCCGACAAAGAGTGGTGACACCTGCCGTACCTTCTCTTCGATAGCGAAAGAGGCAAACGCCCTCTCCCTCGGCTCTAACCTTATCACCTTCGTGGGACACGGCGCCATAAGAAGATGCGTTATGGGCAATGATAACAGAAAGCCCACCGAAGAAGAAATGGAAAAAATGAAGGCTCTCCTTCGTGACGCTATGGAAAACGGTGCTCTCGGACTGTCCTTCGGTCTTATATATACGCCGAGCTGTTACGCCGACACCGAGGAGCTACTGGAGCTTGCACGGGTAGTCAAGGAATACGACGGTATGCTCAGCGCACACATCAGGGACGAGAAGTTTGCCCTTGTGGGTGCGGTGGAGGAATTTCTTTCGGTAATAAAGGCGGTGGGCGTAAAAGCAGTATTTTCTCACCACAAGGCAATGCACCGTGAAAACTGGGGTAAGGTCAACCACACCCTGAGAATGCTGGACGAGGCGGCAAAGGAGGGCTATGACGTCTACTGCGACGTCTATCCCTATATAGCATCCAGCACCGACCTTATCTCCACCATCGTTGACAAGCGCTTCAGGAGCACGGACAAGGCGGGCGTGGTAAAGCTTCTTTCCGACCCCGAAATGAGAAGAAAGGTACGGGAGGTATACTGTACAAGGCTCGGTGAAAGCCTTAATAATCTTATGCTGACCTCCTGCAAAAATCACCCCGAATACGCAGGAAGAATAATTGACGATATTGCAAAGGAAAGGGGCGAGGACCCCTTTGAATGTGCCGCGAAAATTATAATTGAGTGCGAGGGCTTCGCAAGCGTATGTAATTTCGGTATGTGCGAGGAGGACGTGGAGACCGTTATAAAATACGAGCGCTCTATGATATGCACCGACTCCTCGGTGGCAAGAGGAAACACGAGCTTCCACCCGAGGCTTAAAGCCTCTTTCCCGAGAGCGATTGGCAAATACGTGCGTGAAAGAGGGGTAGTATCCCTCCACGAAATGATACGCAAATGCACCTCAATGCCTGCCTCTGTCTACGGGCTTTCCACCAAGGGAATTTTGCGTGAGGGCTTCGACGCCGATATTTGCATTTTCGATGCAGAGCGCATTATAGACTGCGCCACCTTCATAGATTGTACCAAGAGATGCGAGGGACTGAATTTCGTTATCCTCGGCGGTGAGGTGGTTGCCGAAAACGCCGTATATAACGGAAAGAGAAACGGAAAATTCATTAAAAGGAGCAGGTAAAATGGAAAAGCTGATGAAAAACCTTGGCTACTATGGGGGTAAATACGACCTTATAGAGAATATGACGGTGCCCATGAGCGACAGAGTGTGCTGGTTTGGCGACGGCGTTTACGACGCCACGGCAACGAGAAACGGCGTCATATACTGTCTTGACGACCACGTTGACCGCTTTTTCAACTCGGCTTCCCTTGTGGATATTGAGATTCCCTATACCAAGGATGAGCTGAAGAGCCTGCTTTGTGATCTTGTGTCAAAGGTGGACACCTCCGAGACCGACGGGGAGACCTTCCTCTACTGGCAGATAACGAGGGGTGCGAACATTCCCCGTAACCACGTTTTCCCTACCGATACAAAGGCGACCCTTTGGGTGACGGTAACCCCGAGGAAGCTTGCCGACGTCTATCGCAGAGCGAAGCTTATTACCTACGAGGACATTCGCTTTTATATGTGTAACGTAAAGACCCTTTGTCTCCTTCCAAGCGTTCTTGCCTCCGAGGCGGCAAAGAGAGCGGGAGCTGAAGAATGTATTTTATACAGAAAGGAAGCCGACGGAATAAAGATGAGAGTCACCGAGGGCGCGCACACCAACGTGCATTGCCTGAAGGACGGCAAGCTCTATACGGCGCCTCTCGACAATCTGGTGCTCCCCGGAATTGCACGGAAAAATCTTATCAAGGTCTGCCAAAAGCTTGGAGTAGAGGTTGTAGAGACGCCCTATTCCCTTGACTTTATTTTGGGCGCAGACGAGATTATGCTCACCTCAAGCTCCAATTTCTGCATCGTAGCCACAGAGGTTGACGGCAGGGCGGTAGGAGGAAAAGACCCCGAGACACTCCGTAAAATTCAGGACGAGCTTGTCCGTGACTATATGGAAAACACTGAAAAGAGGTAACAAAATGAACATAGAGGACATCAGGATACGAGACCCCTACGTCGTGGCACACGACGGCGTATACTACCTTTACGGCACCAACGCCAAGTGGACTGAGGAGGACGTTTTATACGTCTATAAAAGCCGTGACCTTAAAAGCTGGAGCGACCCCGTGGAGATATACCGACATCCGTCGGGCACTTGGGCAAAGGGAGAATTGTGGGCGCCCGAGGTGCATCTGTACCGAGGAAAATTTTATATGCTCCTTTCCCTTCTTGGCAATCACGGCAAGCGAGGCACACAAATTTTCGTGTCGGACACGCCCGACGGGAAATTCACGCCCGTAAGCGACAGACCCGCCACGCCCTTTGACAGAAGCTGTATAGACGGCACGCTCTACGTGGAAAACGGCACGCCGTTCGTGGTATATTCTGCCGATTGGCCTGATAATCTTAATGAAGAAAAGAATTGCTATATAGGAGAAATCCGCGCTATTGAAATGAGCGAGGACCTGACGGAGTCGGTGGGTGAGTCATTCCTCATTTTCCGCTCCTGCGACTCCCCTGCCTCCTATGCACCCACCTCTATATATAACGAGCCCGACAGAGTGCGCTACGGGTCGGACGGACCCTTCGTGTCGGAATTAAGCGACGGCTCCATTCTTCTTACCTGGTCGCCTATTCCCGAGCGCAACTACGTCGTTGCCGCCGCGGTAAGCGACGGGGGCATCAGGGGAAAATGGCGTCACCTTGACAATATTTTCTCCCGTAACGGCGGACACGCAATGTTCTTTCACGACTTTGACGGCAGTCGGAAAATGGTAATGCACTACCCCGAGGAATACCCCAAGGAAAGAGCGGTGGTATTGAACGTTTGTGAAAAGAACGGAACGCTGGTAATAGATTAAACTAAATTCGGAGGGCATATGAAATACGAGCAGTTTTTAAAGGTTATTGACGAAAAAAAGGATATTTTCTGCGAGGTTTCCGACTTTTTGTGGGACAACCCCGAAACCTCCTTTGAGGAGTATATGGCAGAAGAGCACATCACAAGGGTATTAGAAGAAAACGGCTTTGAGGTAACGCGGAATTTATGCGATATTCCCACCGCCTTCAAGGCAACCTTCGGCGTCGGAAAGCCAAGCCTTGGCATACTTGCGGAGTACGACGGGCTTGAGGGTATGAGTCAGGTTGGCGAGTCGGCTAAACCCGAGAGCATTGAGGGCAAGGACAAGTCCCACGGCTGTGGACACAACCTCTTTGCAGGAGGCTCTCTTGCGGCGGCGTTTGCGGTAAAGGAGTATATTGAAAAGACGGGTAAGGGTAAAATTACCCTCTTCGGATGCCCTGCGGAAGAGGGCGGAGGCGGAAAGGTGTTTTTAGCCCGTGACGGTGCCTTTGATGATATTGATTCTATCGTAAGCTGGCACCCCGAAAAGATATATATGGTGCGTACACGTCCTGCCCTTGCCAACGTGAAGGTAGATTATACCTTCGAGGGTATTGCCTCCCACGCAGGCGCAGCCCCCGAAAAGGGACGAAGCGCTTTGGATGCGCTGGAATTGATGAACGTAGGCGTAAATTTCCTTCGTGAGCATATGGACAGCACCAGCAGAATACACTACGCCATTCTTGACGCAGGCGGAACTGCGCCAAATATGGTACAGTCACACACAAAGGTAAACTATCTCATCCGTGCCGTTGACGCCGAGACCGTGAGGGCGCTGAAGGCGAGAGTAGACAAGATTGCCGAGGGCGCCGCCCTGATGACCGAGACCAAGGTAAGCTCTGAAATTGTGGGCGCTTATGCAAACCTTATAACCATTCCCACTCTTCAGGCGACGGCAAACGAAGCGATGCACGATATTCCCCTGCCCGTTCCCACCGAGGAGGAAATGGAGTACGGCAGAGAGCTTCAAAAGACTATGACTCTCACAAAGGAAGAAAAATTGAAGCCCATATTTATGACCGAGGTTTTGGACCCTGCCCCTCCCGTTGCACACGGAGGCTCAACGGACACCGCCGACGTCAGCTGGGTTTGCCCCGTAGTGCAGATGCATATCGGCAACTGGGTGACGGGAACGCCCGGTCATAGCTGGCAATCCACCTCTCAAAGCAGAGGCACCTATGCCAAGAAGGCTATGCTCTATGCAGGAAAAGCCGTTGCAGGAACGCTGCTGCGTCTCTTTGAAAGCCCCGAGCTTATAGAAAGGGCGAAAAAGGAGCACAGGGAAAAGGTGGGCGACGGATATATCTGCACTCTGCCAAAGGACGTAAAGCCAATAAACAAACGAAAGGTATGACCCGTGATATGCGTTTTACCATAACGCATATCATATAGTAACTACATCACATTTAACTATTTACAAATCAGTAATTATAGTGTAGAATAAAGTCACAATAAAAAAATTAGGAGAAAAACACTATGAAATGCGGATTTTATGAGCTTGATATAACACCGTTTCTCAACAGTATCATTCCAGGTGGCTTTAACGCAAGACTTTGCAACGACGTAGAGGACCCTCTCTTCGTTCGAAGCTTCGTTGGCGTTGGGGAAACGGCTTCCTGCGCTATTGCAGTAATCGACGCCGTAGGTATTACCTGGGATATTACCGAGAGAATAAGACACGACGTTGCATCCCGTGTGCCCATTAAGGAAAGCGAGATAATGGTGCTTGCAACCCACTGCCACGGCGGCGGACCTACTATAAACTGGGGCGAAGAGGTTGTAAGAGACGAGGAATACATAACCTTCCTTGTAAGAAGAAGCGCCGACAGTATCGTTCTTGCTTATAAGAAGGCGATAGAGTGCGAATTGAAGTCAAGCGAGGCAGAGCTTCACGACATTTCCTTTATCCGTGACTTTTATATGAAGGACGGCACCCTGAAAACCAACCCCGGCCGTGCAAACGCAGACAAGATAGACCGTCCCTGCTCTGAAATCGACCCCGAGCTTTTGGTGCTTTGGGCATTCGACGGAGACAAGCCCACGGGTGCTATTATCAACTTTGCTCTCCACCCTGCAATCGTTCACAACTACTCTATTTCGGGTGACTATATATCCGTTCTTTCCCGTGAATTGAAGAAGAAGTTCGGACACGAATTCGTAACCGTATTCATCAACGGAGCCTGCGGAGACATTAACCACGTTAATCCCCTCAGCCCCGAGCCCTTCCCTCCTCACCGTGAGATATACGTGGCAGAAAGACTTACCGAGGAGTGCGTAAAGTCTATGGACAACCTCACGCCCGTGGACGACAGCATCGTATGCGTAGAGTCCTCCTTTGACGCAAGGCTGAGAAAGCCCAGCGCAGAGGAGCTGAAGGAAGCGAAGGAGCTCTTCGACTCTTTAGGCGACAAGCTTATCGAAAGAACGCCCGTAACTGCAAACTATCAGCCCGTATTCTTTGCCCTCCAGAGATTTATCATAATGGCGGACAAGAGGACGGTAAGACCCATACATCTGCAGATAATAAAGATAGGCGACATAAAGATATTCGCCAACCCCTGCCAGATATTCGTAAACTTCGGAAAGAAGATAAAGGCAGCTTGCGGAAAAGGCTCTATGCCCTCTGCCTTTGCCCTTGACTATTGCGGATACGTTCCCACGCCCGAGTGTATGAAGCCCGGTATATACGAGGCGACCCTCGCTCCCACCAGTGCCCTTGAAGCCGACACGGGTGACAGAATATGCGAGGAGCTGATAAAGCTTTATAACACCATAAAGTAACAATGCAAAAAGGAGATGTTAAAAAAGTCGTGAGCGTCAAAAACAAAAAAGAAAAACATTTAAGGCTCTTCTAAAAACTTTTGCATAGTTGATTTTAAGGTAAAAACTCAAAAATGAGTTTTTACATAAAATTATATTGTTTTTGACTCTGAACAAACTTCGCTACTACGATAAGCTTAAGCCTCGCACCTGCTCGGCTACGCTTCCTGTATGGCTTGAATTTTTG
>JAZSLY010000075.1:0-7806 GCA_045535585.1 Eubacteriales bacterium | reverse complement strand
AAGAAGGTCGGTAACGGGCTCTACGTTGACCTTGGTAATTCTGCCAACGTAGCCGAGTCTTTCGTCCTTGACTTCCGCCTCGATAAGACTGCCGTCAACGCCCGAAATTCCCATAGCCTTTCCGCCCTTGGACTCAAGAAGATTTACAAGTCCCTTGTTTATCTTGCCCGAGAGCACCATCTGTGCAATCTCAACCGTTTCCTTGTCGGTTACACGCAGTCCGTCAACGAACTTGGTCTCCTTGCCCACCCTCGTAAGCATCTCGGTAATCTCGGGTCCGCCTCCGTGGACGAGCACCACCTTGACGCCGATAAGCTGGAGGAGTACCATATCCTCCATAACGTACTGCTTTAATTCCTCGTTTATCATTGCGTTTCCGCCGTACTTGACAACAACAATCTTGCCGTTGTATTTCTGTATGTAGGGAAGTGCCTGAGTCAGCACCTCTGCACGCTGTGCGTTAGTTATATTCAAAGCCATAATTACCTCCGTTAAGTGCGATAGTCGCCGTTTATTTTTACGTAGTCGTAGGTCAGGTCACAGCCCCAGGCGGTTGCCGAAAAGCTGCCCGAATTAAGTGAGATTGCAATTTCGATTTCACCTTCAAGCAAAATCTTCTTTGCCTCGTCCTCCGAGAAATCCACGCCTGCGCCGTTCTTGCACACAAGAACCTCGCCAGCCACGGATTTGAAGGAAACGTCGATTTTGTTTACGTCAATATCCGCTCCGCTGTAGCCTACGGCGCAGAGAACTCTGCCCCAGTTGGCGTCGGCGCCGAACATTGCCGCCTTGACGAGTGAGGAGCAGATAACGCTCTTTGCCACCGTCTTCGCTACCGCTACGCTCGACGCGCCCGTAACCGAGCACTCCAGCCTCTTCGTTGCGCCCTCTCCGTCACCTGCTATCATTTTGCAAAGGTAGACGGTAACGGTGTTGAGCGCCTTCATAAAGGCGCCAAAGTCCTCACCCTCTGCCACTATTTTTTCATTTCCTGCAAGTCCGTTTGCCATAACCGTCACCATATCGTTGGTGGAGGTGTCTCCGTCAACGCTGACCATATTGAAGGTGTCGGCAATATCGCTCTTCAAGGCACGGGAGAGCATTTCGGGGGAAATAGAAGCGTCGGTTGTGATAAACACCAGCATCGTTGCCATATTGGGATGAATCATTCCCGAGCCCTTGGCAATACCGCCCATTTTACATTCCTTACCGCCTACGGTAAAGGAAATGGCAATTTCCTTTTTAGCGACGTCGGTGGTCATAATACCCTCTGCCGCGTCACTGCTCTTGTCACCAAGCCCTGCCACGAGAGTCGGAATGCCCTCGGCGATGGGGGTTATGTCAAGCCTTTGTCCTATGACGCCCGTGGATGCCACCACCACGTCCTCAGCGGGAATATTGAGCGCCTCTCCCACAAGTGCACAGGTCTTTTCTGCAACCTCAACGCCGTCGGCGTTGCAGGTGTTGGCGTTACCGCTGTTGCAGATAACGGCGCTGGCAATTCCGTTTTCTATATGCTTCTTCGTAACGAGAAGCGGTGCTCCCTTTACGAGATTGGTGGTATATACCGCCGCGGTTGAGGCAGGCACATCGGACACGATAAGAGAGAGATCTCTTTTCGTTTTGTTCTTTCTTATTCCGCAATAAATGCCGTTTGCCTTAAAGCCGAGGGGGGCACATACACCGCCCTTTATTTGCTTTATAGTATCCATTTTCTTCTCCTTATAATTAAAGCTCCAGTCCCTCTCGTCTGTCGAAGCCGAGAACGAGATTCATACATTCAACCGCCGCGCCCGACGCACCCTTGCCGAGATTGTCGTACTGGGCGATAAGCAATATTCTCTCATCGTTGCCCGACACGGAAACCGTCATACTGTCAAGCCTGCCCTGCGACAAGCCCGACACGAAGCCGTCGGGAGACGCTTCTTCCGTATAATATACAATGGGGGACGTATATTTATTCTTATATATCTCGCGGATATCCTCTGCCGTACCCTTTATTTCGTCGGCAAAAAGTGGAACAGTCACCGTCATACCGCTGTAAAAGTCTGCCACAACGGGCATAAAGATTGGTGTCTTTTCGAGACCCGTTATTCCGCACATTTCCTTCAGGTGCTTGTGCTTCTGAGTGAGTGCGTACTGACGGGGAGCTGACAGAAGGGGCGAGCGTGCCTCGTCCTCATACTCGGCAATCATCTTCTTTCCGCCTCCGCTATATCCCGTAATGGAGTGGCAGAAAAGTCCTGCGTCCGAGGGAATTATACCTGCCTTTATCAAGGGGTACACCAGAGCGATAAATCCGCCTGCGTGGCAGCCCGGAACGGCAATTCTCTTTGAATTTATAATCTTCTTTTCAAAGCTCTCGTCAAGCTCGGGGAAGCCGTAGGCAAACGCCTCGTTTGTTCTGTGGGCGGTTGAAGTGTCGATAATTACCGTGTTGTCGTTCTCCACCAGCGACACAGCCTCTATTGCAGCGTCGTCGGGGAGGCACAAGAAGGTAACGTCACTTTCGTTAATCGCTTTCTTACGGCAGGCAGTATCCTTTCTTTCCGCCTCGGAAAGAGTGATAAGAGTTATCTCCTCTCTCATAGAAAGTCTGTCCTTTATTCTCAGACCCGTTGTTCCTGCGCTTCCGTCAATAAATACCTTTTTCATCTGGTTCTCCTTGTGTTATTTAATAAATATACATTATGATAGCATACTTCGCATAATTATGCAATAGTTTTCGGGAAATTTTTGAATATTTTTTGATTTTTTATACAAAACGCCAATATAAAGCATGTAATATTTAATATAATAGTACATTTTTTGAGTTTTTTCAAGAGGAAAACCGTAAATTACCAATATTAGTAACAAATCTTTAATAAAGAATTAATACAAAATTATTGGACATTTTTACATATTTGTAATACAATATACTTAACGTAAAAAATGTGAAGCTTTTTTTATTAAGGAGAAGCAAATGTTAGAACTTAAAGGCATTAAAAAGGATTACGGTCTCGGTGCGTCGAGAGTAGAGGCACTGAAGGGAATTGACCTGAAATTCCGCCGTAACGAATTCGTATCAATTCTCGGCCCGTCGGGCTGTGGTAAGACCACTATGCTGAATATTATCGGCGGTCTTGACAAGTATTCCGAGGGCGACCTCGTGATAAACGGCGTGTCCACCAAGGATTTCGGGGACAGAGACTGGGACACCTACCGAAACCATTCCATAGGCTTCGTTTTCCAGAGCTATAACCTTATCCCCCACCAGAGCGTTTTGCAGAACGTAGAGCTGGCGCTGACTCTGTCGGGTGTAGGGAAGGCAGAAAGGCGTGAGAGAGCGAAGAAGGTGCTTGACAGAGTAGGACTCAGCGAGCACATCTACAAGCGCCCCTCCGAAATGTCGGGCGGTCAGATGCAGAGAGTGGCAATAGCCCGCGCCCTCGTTAACGACCCCGATATCATTCTCGCCGACGAGCCTACGGGCGCTCTCGACACCGAGACAAGCGTTCAGGTTATGGAGATACTCATGGAGATTGCAAGGGACCGTCTCGTTATTATGGTAACCCACAATCCCGACCTTGCCAAAACCTATTCCACCAGAATTATAAATATGCTTGACGGCGTTATCACCGACGATTCTATGCCCGTGAAGCCCGAGGAAATTGAAAAAACAGTAAAGCCCATTGACACCTCCAAGCCCTCGATGTCGCTGAAAACCTCATTTACACTCTCCCTGAAAAACCTCTTTACCAAGAAGGGCAGGACACTTCTCACCGCCTTTGCAGGCTCTATCGGTATTATAGGAATTGCCCTTATCTACGCCCTTTCACACGGCTTTACCACCTATATCGACGAGGTGCAGGAGGAGACCCTTTCGTCCTATCCTCTCACCGTGGAGTCCTCGGTTATGGACCTTTCCACCCTTATGGCAACCTTTATGGGTATTGCCGAGGGCGAGGTTGACCACGAGCTTGACGGGGTTTACGTTAAGCCTGCGCTTTACAACATCATAAATGCTATGAACGACCTTGAAGCCGAGGAAAACGACCTGAAATCCTTCAAGGAGTATATAGAAAAGGAAAAGAACGACCCCGACTCTCCCCTCTTTGACGCGCTGAACGGCGTGGGCTATTCCTACGATATAGAGCCCCTCGTTTACACCGAAGCACCCGACGGGAAAATTCTCTATTCAAATATGCAGACTCTCCTTCAGGAGCTTGCCCTGAAATATATGGGGCTTGACTTTTCCTCTATGATGAATATGTCCGAGCAGATGACCGCCTCCTCTCCCATGATGATGGGACCGCAGGTGAATCTCTGGCAACAGATGCTCCCGGGCAAAAACGGAGAGCCTGTCAGCGACCTTGTGAAGCACCAATACGACCTTGTCTACGGTGACTGGCCTGAAAGCTACAACGAGGTAGTGCTCATACTTGACGAAAATAACGAGCTTGACGATATGACCCTTTACGCCCTCGGCCTCACAAGCGAAAAGGAAGCGGCAGAGGTAGTTCAAGCCGCCGCCGAAAAGAAGGACCTTGAAATGAACTCAAAGAGCTGGTCCTATAAAGAAATATGCGACAAGAAATACAAGATAATCCTCAATTCCAACTGCTACAAGCTTGACGAGTCGGGGCTCTATACCGATATGAGACGGAGCGACGCAGGACTTAGTATGCTCTACTCGGGAGGCGTGGATTTGAAGGTTGTGGGTATCATCCGCCCCAATCCCGACGCCACCGCCACTATGCTGACCGGCTCTATCGGCTACACCGAAAAATTGACCGAATATATCATCGACGCCACAAAGGAGTCCGGCTCTATCAAGGCACAGCTTGAAAACCCGGGCGTTGACATCTTCTCGGGCAAGCCCTTCCGTGACTACTCGGCAATGGGCGTTGATGAAAAGGCGGAAAGCTTTAAGACCTACGCCCTTTCCCTCGCCGATTCCGAGCGCGCAGAGCTCCTTATCAAAATCAAGTCAGTACCCGACGAGAGCTTTATTTCCTCTCAGGTAGAGGGAACGCTGGGCGTTATGTCAAGAGAGGAGTCGGAGGCAGTTATGACCGACGTCATCGTTGCCCAGACGGGAAGCTCCCGTGACGAGATTGCGGAATACGTTTCCACCATGTCCGACGCCGACCTTGATTCCTTTATGACGAAGCTTTTGCGCGAACAGGTAATTCAGGAGTTTGCAAAGGGCGTGAGAGCCGAAATGTCGGCATACCCTGCGGAAAGCCTCTCCTCTATGCTCCTCGCTCTGCTTGAGACGAGCACCACCGAGGTGCTGGGCGCTTATTACGACGAGCTTATGGACTTTTCCGAAACCTCACTTGAAGCAAATCTCCGTGCCCTCGGCTACGTGGATATTGCCTCCCCCTCGGCGATAAACCTCTATGCATCAAGCTTTGAAAACAAGGATATCATCGAGGACGTTATTGCCGAATACAACGAGGGCGTGGACGAGCTTTCACAGATAAAATACGTGGATTACGTGGGAATTATGATGTCGTCAATCACCACCATAATTAACACCATAACCTACGTGCTTATTGCCTTCGTTGCAATCTCCCTTATCGTTTCCTCTATAATGATAGGTGTTATCACTCTCATTTCCGTTCAGGAAAGAACAAAGGAAATCGGTATCCTCCGTGCAATCGGTGCGTCCAAGCGTGACGTCTCCACTATGTTCAACGCCGAGACCATTATCATCGGTGCGGCATCGGGACTTCTTGGAGTTGGTGTAACCTATCTTCTCTGCCTGCCCATTAACGCACTTATTCAGGGACTTACGGGTATAAATAACCTCAGCGCCTACCTGCCCTTGTCGGTAGCGGCAACGCTGGTGCTCATCAGCATGGTGCTCACACTCTTCTCTGGTATTATACCGTCGAGGAGTGCGGCGAAGAAGGATCCTGTAGTAGCATTGAGAACGGAATAGAAGCTGGGCTTAGATAAAACGGTGACACCGAAAAAATGGAATTTCATAATGTGACAATATAAAAATTAAGTTTTACAAAGATAGCTTTTTAGGTAGAAAGGCATACGCCTTTCTACCATTTTATTTGTATTCCATTTTTTCTTTGCACGAACTTCCCCTCTGCGATAAGCTTAAGCCTCGCTAATTGCTCGGCTACGCTTCCTGCACGGCTTGAATTTTTGCTCGTTTCGCTAAACGCTTCACGGCAAAAATCCCCCGCTCGTCGCAGTACATTTGTACAGCTTCGGGGTCAGTATCGTGCAATCTCCCTCGTTTTCTCGTCGCCCTGACAGCAAAAACAAAACCTCAATAGTAAAAATTCCTACATCGTATAAATTTTAAATCTGTTTAGCGGATTTCCCGCTAAAACCATATAATACCATATTTTTGTTTAGCGGATTTTCCGCTAAACTTCCTTAATTTTTCATTTTTCAATTTTCATCATTCGTTATTCATAAAAAAAGAAAGGCTTTGGCGTACCTGCGATAAAGCAGATAGAACGGTATAACCTAAAAAATGGTTATACCGTTTTATTTTTCTTAAATCCAACCCCAAGTTGACTTTTCTTCACACAAAATATCTTTTTGATATGTTGGAAGCTACAAAAAATGTGATATAATTATTACAGTGATCACGAAAATACTTTCAAGGAGGTAACCTTATGAATATTGGTACGAATATATATACGCTACGAAAGGAAAAGAAAATAACACAAGCGCAACTTGCCGAAAAGCTTAGTGTTTCGGAACAGGCTATTTCAAAATGGGAGAATGATCAATGTGCTCCCGATATCAGTCTCTTCCCAATCATCGCGGAATTTTTTGGTGTCTCCATAGATCGTCTTTTTGGGTATCATACAAGCAGCTATAATGATGATGTGGAAGCGATTATGAAGGCTGCCGATGACAGCATGGACACATATAAGGAAATTGAAATTATCAGCGAGGGCTTGAAAAAGTACCCAAACAGTCCTGATTTGAAAATCTACCTTGCCTTTTCTCTGTCTATGGTCAATCGTTTTTCAAACGATGAGAAGGAAAAAAAGGAGTCAATCGAAAAAGCTATTAAGGTTTGCAAAGAAGTGGTAAATTCTTGTGGAAACATCGAACAAGTAGACCGAGCTCTTAATATGTTGCGAAGAATATATTGTGAAATAGGTGAATATGAAAAAGCCGTTGATGCGGTGGAAAAAATCAGTGCAAACGGATATAGACAAAAGATCGTTGGAAAGGCACAAATATTAGAATACCGTAAGGATTATTCAGAGCACGCAAGATTTACAGAAAATAGTTTGTTTGAGTGTTATTTGATTATGGATCAACTTTTTGAACTAAAAAGAATAGCATTGCTTGAACAGAAAGAATATGAGAAGGTGCTGTCTTGGTGCCGCGCTCATGAGAAATTGCTCTCGATCTTTGATGAGGGCTGTGAAGATTTCTACGTGTGCCACAAACTTTGGACCTGTGAGGCAAAAGCACAAGCATACAAAAAGCTTGGTCAAAAAGATGAATGTCTACGGGAATTAAAAACATTTGTCTCGCTGACAAAATATCTAAATCAAAATGCAAAGGCTGAAAATTATCAAATCGGTTTACGAAATCCTCTGTATTTTTCAACAATAGATGATTTGGGTACACAAGAGGAATTTATGACAACGATATATTTTGAAAAGCTATTATCCAAATACGATAGTTTTTTTGATAACGATGAGGAATATTTGGATTTTAGGAACGGTCTGATAAAATAAAATTTTGCCCCGCCTTGTGCGGGGCTTAGCTTTTGTGTCCACAAAAGCAGTGCTTGTCAGGAAAATTGACAAGGCATAGATGAACATAAAA